>CALFBL010000355.1 GCA_937951695.1 uncultured Granulosicoccaceae bacterium
GGGGTACGGCTAAAAGAGGGACCCACCCGCCCCTGTCAGGTGAAAAGAATCGATGAACCGGTGTGGCTATGGCCTAGAACACCGCCGGTGCGTTATCGAAAAACCATCCCCACTTCGTGGCTTGAAATCACCTTGACCGAGGGACGCAACCGTCAAGTGCGGCGAATGACAGCATCGGTAAACCACCCCACGTTAAGACTGATTCGTTCGGCGATCGGTGACATCACTATCAAAGGGTTGAATCCTGGGGAACACGAAGTCACTCAGTGGTTACGATCGACCGAATAGCGCGCCAGGGTTTCCAACGCGTCGCGATGCACACCCGCGGGCACCTGTTCAAGCGCCCGTATCGCTTTCTCGGCCGCCTCGTTCGCTGAAGCCAGGGATTTATCAATCGCCCGCGTGTCGGCGATGATGGCGAGAATATCGTCCATGTGGCTGTCGTCTGCGTTGGCGATGGCATCCCGCACCAGGTCACGCTCACTCGCCTTGCCGTCACGCATGGCATGAATCAGTGGCAGAGTCGTCTTGCCTTCCGCCAGATCATCCCCGGTGTTCTTGCCCAGGGTGCCCTCATCGCTTCGATAGTCGAGCACGTCATCGGCGATCTGAAACGCGGTCCCTAGGTGCATGCCGTATTGCGCCAAGCCCTCGCACACCTCGGCCGGCTGCTCGGCGAGCACGCCACCGAGCTCAGTGGCGGCCTGAAACAACCGAGCGGTTTTGGCCTGGATGACTTCCACGTAACGCGCTTCGGTGAGATCGGGATCGCGTACGTTCATCAACTGCATCACCTCACCTTCGGCGATGCGGTTGGTGGTCGTAGCCAGAATATTCATCACCCTCATGCTGTCGACTTCCACCATCATTTCAAACGCACGCGAGTATAAAAAATCTCCCACCAGTACCGCCGCCTCATTACCCCATAAGGAATTGGCGGTGTCACTGCCCCGGCGCAATTCTGAGGCGTCGACCACATCGTCGTGCAACAAGGTAGCGGTATGGATGAGCTCGATAACGGTGGCCAGCGTAATCTTGCGGCTTCCGGTATAAGCGCAGGCAGCACTGGCAAGCAACACCAGCTGGGGTCGCAGTCGCTTGCCACCGTTGCCGATAATATAACTGGACAATTGGTTGATCAGCACCACGTCCGAGGCGAGACGCTCGGTGAGGAAGCTGTCTACGCGGTCCATATCATCAGCCACCAGGGCATGGCAATCGTCTAAAGTCATGGAAATCGGCAAATCGGTCGAGGTTGACACTTCATACGAGGCTGACGCTGCATGATACGGCGGATAGGACTCTACGTGCCAATTTGGGGGCAGACGATCCGTGGCGCTTTGGATCAATACTTACGAATCGGCGCCTAAGCACATCGGATCGTTGACGCGAACGCACTTCCGAGCTATCCTAAACGGCTTTTCACGCGCTCTTAAGCGTGCAGGTCTTCCGGGCGGTCCGGCAGCCAGTTTGGAGATAATCATGTTCGCCGTAGTTAAAACAGGTGGCAAACAATACCGGGTCAGTGAGGGCGATCGTCTTCGCGTGGAAACCCTTGACGCCGAAGCGGGTGCGTCGGTTGAGCTCGACACCGTGCTCATGGTTGGTGAAGGTGACAGCGTTACCGTCGGCACCCCAGTAATCAGCAATGCTTCTGTCACAGCCAAGATCATCGATCACGGCCGCAGCAAGAAAGTAAAAATCATCAAGTTCAGGCGTCGTAAGCACCACATGAAGCGCATGGGCCATCGTCAGAACTACACCGAAGTTGAAATCACCGGCATCAAAGCCGGTTAATCGAGGAATCGAGCAATGGCACATAAAAAAGCAGGCGGAAGTACGCGTAACGGCCGCGATTCAGAGTCCAAACGCCTCGGTGTGAAAAAATTCGGGGGCGAAACCGTGCTGGCAGGTAACATCCTGGTACGTCAGCGTGGCACACGCTTCCACCCCGGCACTAACGTCGGTTGCGGTAAAGACCACACCTTATTTGCCAAGGCTGATGGTGTTGTCTCTTTCGCCGTTCGCGGACAAGACAAGCGTAAATTTATCGATATCATCGCTGAGGCGTAACGCGCTGGGGTGGACGGGGCCTGCTGGGCCCCTCACCGCGATAACGTTGGAAAAGCCCGCTTGCGTGATCAGCGGGCTTTTTTGTGTCTGTTGCACGACACGTCTAGTCTTGTGGGTCGCGCCCACCGATCAGGCAAACAAGCTGCTTGCCTCGGAAACGCTTCACGCTGCGAGATTCTTTCGGAAATAACCCACGGACTCTATCGCCCCGGCGAAAACGCCGACCAGTTTTGGATGCCAAGGGCGAACTCCAGCCTGATTCATCCTTGCGAATGAGCTTCACCAGTTCGGCCACCACCGATCGTTGATAGGGAGTGAGCAAGTGCACTGTGCTTCGAGTAGCGTCGAGTACCGCGCGAGCGGCATCGGTAGAATTGATTTCCGCAGGCAAATCCAGTAACCACGCAAACACGATGGCATCAGGTCTCGTGCCGGGGCGATGTGCCCTGATATCAGTAGAACCCTGTCGTTCAGGTTGCAACGCTTGGCGCATGACCCCACTCTTATCACATAACGGAAACAAAAGAACGTTAGAACTGTGCGCAGGCGAGGTCATAATCACAGTGTCTCATTCTCATTTACGATAAACTCGGACGCACTCCGCACTTCCCGCCACACCCTGCCACCGATCTGCGAAATTGACCCGTGAAATTTGTTGATGAAGCGCGCATAACCATTATCGCTGGCGATGGTGGCCACGGCTGTTTAAGCTTTCGCAGGGAGAAATATATCCCACGAGGCGGGCCCGACGGCGGTGATGGTGGTGACGGTGGAAGCGTATTTTTACGAGCCAACGAAGGCTTGAACACCCTCGCAGAGTTCCGCCATCGACGAAAATTTAAAGCCGATCGCGGTCAGAACGGTGCCGGACGCAATATGGCAGGCCCCAAAGGACCCGACGCCTACATCGACGTACCGATTGGCACCCTGGCTCGCGATGAAGAAACCGATCAACTCATCGCGGACCTGCGCGTCCACGGCGACACCGTGAAGGTCGCTCAAGGCGGGTTTCACGGCATTGGCAATGCGCGCTACAAAAGCAGCACCAACCGGGCGCCGCGACAAACCTCGGATGGCTCGCCGGGTGAACGGCGCGATTTGAAACTGGAAATGCGCGTACTCGCCGATGTAGGCCTGCTTGGTTTGCCCAACGCGGGCAAGTCCACCTTGATCTCGCAAATCTCGGCAGCCAGACCCAAAGTGGCGGATTATCCGTTCACCACGTTACACCCTAATCTCGGTGTGGTCAGTGTGGGCACGCACCGCAGCTTCGTTATGGCCGACATACCCGGCTTGATAGAAGGTGCGGCTGAAGGTCACGGGCTGGGCGTGCGATTTTTAAAACATTTGTCGCGCAATCGGCTGTTATTGCACGTGGTGGATGTCGTTCCACTCAATGGCGGCGATCCCGTCGAGTCGGTCAATACCCTGATAGGCGAGCTGGCCAAATACAGCGAAGCGTTACTCAACATCGAACGTTGGTTGGTGTTAAACAAGATCGATCTGGTTGCCAGTGAAGACCAGGACGAACTGTGCGATGACATTGTCCGCCGTCTCGGCTGGGAAGGCCCTTGCCATCGGATCAGCGCAGCGACGGGACTGAACACGCAGCGACTGGCGCAGAACATCATGTCGCGGCTGGAAGAACGTGCACTGGAAGAGCGCGAACGGCTGGAGCGGGAACAACGCGCGAAGGAACGGGAAGAACGCCAAACGGCCGAGCGCATAGCTGCCGCGAAGGACGCCGCGACATCACCAGCTGACTCAGGAGGTGAGGCGGATTCTGCAGGAACTATTGATCCGTGAGTGAACCCCGTAAACGGTTACGCAGCGCACGACGCTGGATTATCAAGATTGGCAGTTCGATCCTCACCAACGACGGCAAGGGTTTGGATCATGAGCTGATCAACGCTTGGACCACCGACATCGCCACGCTGTTATCCGATGGTAAACAGGTGGTGCTGGTCTCCAGCGGTTCAATCGCCGAAGGCATTGTAAGGCTGGGCTGGCCAAGCCGACCCAGCCGTGTCAATGAACTGCAAGCCGCGGCCGCCGTTGGCCAGATGGGGCTGGTTCAAGCCTACGAAAGCGGCTTTAAGGTCTTTAATCGCACCACCGCTCAGGTACTGCTAACCCACGACGACATTGCCGATCGGCGTCGTTACCTGAACGCCCGGGCAACGCTAAATACCCTGATTCAGCACGGCGTGGTGCCCATCGTTAATGAAAACGATACGGTGACCACCGCTGAAATCAGACTTGGCGACAACGACACACTGGCAGCGCAAGTGGCCAACCTGATCGATGCCGATGTGCTCGTGCTGTTAACCGATCAGCAGGGGTTATACAACCGGGACCCGCGCAAACACGGTGATGCCAAATTAATCGAGCGCGCCGATGCGAGCGATCCTGCCATTCAGACGCTGGCAGGACCGAGCGGCACAAGCATTGGCAGTGGGGGTATGGGCACCAAAGTGTTAGCCGCTGAGCGTGCCGCCCAAGCAGGCACCACAACCGTTGTGGCCTCGGGCCGTGAGCCGGCGATAATTGCCCGTCTGGCCGAAGGTGCAGCGCTGGGCACAATGTTTACTAGTAAGCAAAAGGTGGTGGATGCCCGCAAGCGTTGGTTGGCCAACCACTTGCGCGCCAACGGTGAGCTGATTCTCGACGACGGCGCTTGTGTGGCCTTGGTCAACAACGGGGTGAGTTTACTGGCGGCAGGAGTGACGGCATGCCAAGGTAGCTTCAGCCGCGGTGAGTTGGTGACGTGCCGATCGTCCGCCGGCGAGGAGATCGCCTGTGGGTTAGCAAATTACAATGCCGATGAAACCCGGCGGGTGATGGGGCTCGCCAGTGATCAATTTGTGCAAACATTAGGTTACGCGATGGAGCCAGAACTGATCCATCGCGATAATCTGGTGGTGAAACGGTGACCTCACGGGCATCTAATATGACGCCCATAAGGGTAGTGCAGGAACAGCTACAGCGGGTTTTACAGCGCGCGGACCTGCGCGTTAAAGCGGCTCTTGTATCTGGCTGCCTTATTCTTGTGGATCAGACCCTTGCGAGCCATGTGATCGAGAACCGGTACCGCGTCTTTCAACGCCGTTTCTGCATCGGCTTTGTTGCCGTCTGCGATGGCTTTAAACACGCGCTTGACCTTCGTGCGCAACATGGAGCGTTGGCTGGCATTACGCTGACGGCTTACTTCTGCCTGACGGGCGCGTTTTTTTGCTTGGGGAGAATTCGCCACGAAAGACCTCTTTTCTGGGCTGTATCAAAGTTAGCTCGACATTATGATACGCAGCTGCTGCCGCGTCAATCGTTCTGGCTATGATCTCACCGCCTAACACATCCCACTCGCAAGACAAGCCGAGCTCTTTAGCCCGCTCAGGCTCGATTGTCGCGCTTATGACGCTGCTGTCAAGGATTCTAGGGTTTGTTCGAGATCAGGTGCTGGCGATCGTCTTCGGCGCAGGCGCCACCACCGATGTTTTTCTGGTGGCTTTCAAAATTCCGAATTTTTTGCGTCGTCTGTTTGCTGAAGGGGCGTTTGCCCAAGCGTTTGTACCCGTGTTCACGCACTATCGCGAAACTGGCGACCGGGCGGCGCTGCGGGATCTAGCCGCTCACGTCTCCGGCACCCTGACGCTGGTGCTACTGATTATCAGCACATTGGGGGTGATGTTCGCACCGTTTGTGGTGATGGCATTTGCGCCGGGATTTACCGGCAACCCGGAGCAATTCGAACTCGCCACCCACATGCTTCGAATCACCTTCCCGTATTTACTGACCGTCTCTCTGGTGGCCTATGCCGGCAGCATGCTCAACACCTTTGGACAGTTTGCCATCCCATCGTTTACACCCGTGCTGCTAAATATTTGCATGATTATGGCTGCTCTGGTGTTCTCACCGATGTTTGCTGCGCCCATTGTGGCCCTCGCTTGGGGGGTGTTTGCCGCTGGTGTTTGTCAATTCGCCTTGCAACTGCCTTTTTTACAACGTCTGGGGCTGTTGCCCAAGCCACGCTGGGGTTGGAAGCACAGCGGGGTGCAAAGAATTCTCAAGCTCATGGCACCGGCGGTGATCGGCTCGTCCGTTGCGCAAATCAATTTACTACTCGATACCGTGATCGCGACGTTTTTAGTCAGTGGCAGTTTGAGTTGGCTGTATTATTCCGATCGCTTGATGGAATTCCCATTGGGGCTGATCGGCGTTACGCTAGGTACGATCATTCTGCCCCGCCTTAGCCGTGAATTTACCAACAACGCCGAAACCGGCTATCGCAATACCATCACCTGGGCGCTGCGCGTCAGCATTCTGATTGGCTTGCCCGCTACCGTGGGTTTGATCGTGCTTGCAGGCCCGATGATTTCCACCTTGTTTGAGTACGGCGCCTTTACCGCTAACGATACCTACCTCGCCTCATTTAGCCTGGTGGCCTACTCGTTGGGCATCCCCGCCTTCATCGCCATCAAGGTTTTTGCCCCTGCTTTCTTCGCTCGACAAGACACAAAAACACCCGTGCGTATCGGCATCGTCGCGCTGATCAGCAATATGGTGTACAACCTGATGCTGGTGTTGCCGATGGTGTGGTTGGACTTTATCGCACCTCACACAGGCCTTGCTTTGGCAACCACGCTCTCAGCCTCTCAACAAGCGTGGATGTTGTATCGCGAACTGGTGAAACGCGACTTTTACCAGCTGGAGGCACCGCTCATCGCCTTGTTTTTTAGAACCTTACCCGCATTGATGGTCATGGCCATAGCGCTGGCCGTTCTCAAGAATTTTGATTGGCATTCTCTACAGGCCAGCTCACGAGTGCTGCGCTTACTCGGTATAGTGGCAGCCGGTGCGTTGTCCTATGCCGTGACGCTGGTGGTGTTTGGTGTTCGCCCGGCAGATGTGAAAAGCCCGCAGTAACGACGATTGACGATAACCCAATTACGATGCGACTGATACGAACTCATTCAAGTTCAAAAAAACGCGATCCTGTCATTGCGACGATCGGGAATTTTGATGCCATGCATTTAGGTCATCAAACTATCATGCGCCGGGTAAATGCATTAAAACAAACAGTGAATGCACAATCCTGTGTGGTCACCTTTGACCCCTTGCCATTGGAAGCCATCGCTAAAGAGTCTGCACCCGCTCGACTGCAAGGCACACGCGATCGACTTCTGAACTTTAAGCGCAACAAGGTCGATCAATGCCTTTGGCTGACTTTCAACGATGCACTGCGCAGCTTGAACGCCGAAGAATTCATCGAAGACGTTTTATTAAAACACTTAAACTTGCACACCTTGATCGTCGGTGATGACTTTCATTTTGGGCACCAGCGTTCAGGGAATTTCCAAACCCTGCGAGCCGCCGGTGAAAGGCACAGCTTTGACGTGGAAGACACACCTTCCACACTGCACGACGGTCACCGTATCAGCAGCTCTCGCATCCGCGCGGCCCTACAAAACCACGACTTTGATACCGCCAGGGAATTACTGGGTAGGCCTTATCGAATCAGCGGCCGCGTCTGTCACGGAGAGAAAGTGGGTCGACAGCTAGGCTTTCCCACCGCAAACATCGGGCTAAAAAAGCAGATCCCACCCATGCAAGGCGTATTCGCTGTTGTCGCCACATGCGCTGCGAGTAACACCGCCTGGAACGCAGTGGCAAATCTGGGCAGACGGCCCACGGTGAACGGGCTCGCCTTACTGCTGGAAGTCCACTTGCTCGACGTCAATGAAGATCTCTACGGCAAACACCTCAGCATCGATTTTCACCACTTCATTCGCGGCGAGAAGAAGTTTGATTCATTAGCGGAATTGAAAGCGCAGATTCAGTGCGATGCTGAGGCTGCACGAACGCGGTTTGAACAAGCTTGATGTTGGTGATTGTTCGGCAACTATGACGCCTTTTTGGCAGCAACTGGACCAAAGTCTAATTCGAAGCCTCGCGGTACAGGGCGTCGTACCGTAAATCGTAAGCCGGGCCTAACGCTTGATCAGACGATTAACTTTACAGGTGTCACTACAGCGAACTGCTGCCCAATTCATGTAAGACGAGTCAGTTATTGCGATCCGAAATCTGACATGCGCGCGGTTTTTCCCACCAATAATTTCCAATTGGCAGCCAGTTCAACCGCAAGCGATCAACAAGGCTAGACGAAAAGTAGAATTATTTTTTCAAATTCGCGCTTCACATGGTTAACGAACTTAGCTAACGGGACAGTAGTACAAATAAATGGTAGGTTTCATGGTGCAATGCTGAAACAGAGGCCGGAATTGCTGCGCAGTCTATAGAGATCGCACTGAAGATGTTGCATGCGCCTGTTGCATGCGCCTGTTGCATGCGCCTGTTGCATGCGCCTGTTGCATGCGCCTTAAAAATCGTAGTAACGGGCTAAATCAGCGACTAAGGAAATGGAAAAAATTTAATTGACCTAGAGAAAGCTTACTGAAATGGGCGCTACTATTGATACCAAAGTACTCGTAATCGAGCTAAACGAGGTTCCCTGGAAAGTCATCGAGACGTTTGTGGAGCGTCATCCCGATTCCGCTTTCGCCCGCATCATGAACAAAGCGGGTCGGTTACGCACTCATCTGCCAGACACGGGCCAGCTGCATCCTAAAATAAGCTGGCAGACCTTTCATCGTGGTGTGCCCAATTCAACCCACGGTATTCGCGAATACAATCAGCTGGACTCTCCCGGAATAAAGAACAACCCCACCTTCTGGGCACTGGCACGCAAAGCCGGCAAGCGTGTGGGCGTTGGCGCCTCTATCGGGTCATGGCCTTTACCGGCAGACAAAACCAACATTGATTTCTGGTTCGCCGATCCTTTTGCGCC
>CALFBL010000356.1 GCA_937951695.1 uncultured Granulosicoccaceae bacterium
GATAAGCAAAAAACGCTGTGACGTAGGCTCGGTAACACCATTTGGCGAAGGCGGGTTGTGGGAGCGAGGGGATCATGTGGGTCCCATGGTATTGCTTAGCGATTGGCCGGTCAGTTTTAACCCGATAAACACCACGAGTGACGATAGGACCAGCAATAAAAATCCGAACGCCGAGCCCAGTTCCCAGTTAAAGCGCGTAATGAATTGCGAGTAGATCATGCCGGTGAACCATAGGCTGTCTTTACCGCCGAGCAGGATCGGGGTGAGGTAGTTACCCAGAGACAGCATAAACACCACGATACAGCCCGATACAATGCCGGGCATCGCATGTGGAATCACGATCTCGCGCAGGATCGACGTACTCGTACCTCCCAGATCGTAACCCGCTTCGATAAGGCCATCATCAAGGCTGTCGAGCGTGGTAACCAGTGGCACGACCATGAACAGGATCGAGGTATAGACAAGCCCTACCATCATTGCTGCATCGTTGTACAACATCTCGACCGGGCCATCGACAAGCCCTAAGGCCATCAGCAGGTTTGAGAAGACCCCGGTTTCGCGCAGCAGTATCATCCAGCCAAAAGTGCGCACCAGCTCTGAGACCCAGAACGGGATCATGCACATCAGGAACAGGGTGGTCTTGGTTCGCCCACGCGTCAGTTTGGCGATGTAATAGGCAATGGGAAACCCGAGCAACAGCGTCAGTGCAGTCGCGACGATCGACATGATTGCGGTGCGTGCGAAGGTGTTCCAGTAAAGTGGTTCGGTGAAGAACACAGCGTAGTTGCCAAACCCTGTGGCGTATTCACGAGGTCCGATTTTTTCACTGATCGAGACGATGAACAACCCGATGTGCGGCAGGATGATCAGGACCATCAACCACAACAATATCGGCGCTAGCAGCAGGTAAAACCCCAGGCGAGACTTATCGGTCACCACGGTTTAGTTTTCGAGCTCTGCCGGTGCTGGATAGCAGCGCACCTGGGATGGATTCCAGCGGGTGAACACACGATCACCTTGTCGCAGAGCGGTGAAGGCACCGGTTTGCGGTAGCGAGACCTTCAACAGACTGCCTGATCGGTCTTTTACCGTAACGCTACTGTTGGCTCCGTTGAACAAGACGGACTCGATTACGCCGTCTGACACATTCACTCTGTCTGGATCATTCACTCCATCGCCGACGGCCACAAGTTCTATGGCTTCGGGCCGTAGGAATACTTCAGCCGACTGCCCGACATGTATCGCCGTTGACGGTGCGTCTATAAACATCTGGGTGCCGCCTGTGGATGTCAGCGTCAGCGTCGATCCGTTTACGGCTACAACGGTTGCGTCAATCTTGTTGGCGTCCCCGACAAACCCTGCGACAAAGGCCGAGCTTGGTGTGTGGTACACCTCATGGGGGGTGCCTATTTGTTCAAACTGGCCGTGGTTCATCACCGCGATGTGATCGCTCATCACTAGCGCTTCAGACTGATCGTGAGTGATATAAACAAACGTTGTATTGAAAGCCGCCTGCAAGGATTTTAATTCGATCTTCATATGTTCACGCAGTTTCAGATCAAGCGCGCCCAGTGGTTCATCGAGTAACAGAACATCCGGTTCCAGAACCATGCAGCGTGCAATGGCAACCCGCTGCTTTTGACCACCCGATATCTGATCAATTTTACGCGTGGATACACCGGGCAGGCCAACACGATCCAGAACAGTTTCCACGCGCCTTTTGATCTCGGCCTTGGCAATACCACGCTGGCGTAAACCAAAGCCTACGTTATCTCCGATGTTCATGGTTGGAAACAGGGCAAGGTGTTGAAACACCATCGACACAGGTCGTTTGTTCGGCGGCACGCCTATCATCGACTTGCCCTTGATGTTTAAGTCTCCACTACTCGGAGACTGGAAGCCTGCAATCATTCGCAACAGCGTTGTCTTGCCACACCCAGACGGGCCGAGTATGGAAAAGAACGATCCTTGGGGAACTTCGAAGCTTACGTGATCGACAGCGCAAAAGTCGTCAAAGTTTTTGGTTAAATCACGGCAAACCAGATCGGGATGGGGGTTGGGCATGTGGCAATTTCAAATAGTGACAAAGGGCACCCATGCGGTGCCCTTTGTCAGTGTAAAGGTCGAGACTATTTTGCCGCGTTGATCCGGTCGAGCGTGGCACCTTCCATCGCTTCGAGGCCCGCGGGTACCGGCGGGTACCACTTAATGTTATCAATCGCTTCATCATCAAAGCTAGCTTGATAACGAGTTTTCAAATCTGGGCTAACAGCTTTATCACCGCTCACTGCGGCGGTGAAGTTGCCCGCTGAGTTGGTGATAATCGATGCGATTTCAGGTTTCATCACGAAGTTGATCCAATCGTAGGCTGCATCGTCGGCCCGACCCCTAGCTGGCAGAGCGAAGGTGTCGATCCAACCCAAGGCACCGGCTTCAGGTGCGACAAAGGTGATGTCGGGGTTATCGGCGTTCAATTGCCAACCACCAGTATCCCATGCCATTGAAGCCACGACCTCGCCTGAGCGCAGCAGGTTCTTAATCTCATCGCCGCCGTCCCAATACGTTTTAACATTGGGTTTGCAGTCTGTCAGCCGAGTTTCGACTTGATCCAGGATTGCTTGATAGGCTTCAGGGTCGTCGTATGCTGCGAACGGGTCTAGACCCATGGAATAGGCAAATCCGATCAGCGTGGGACGTTTCAAACGGTAAGATACTTTGCCAGCAACGGACGCGTCGCACAGGTCTGTGTAGTCGGTTACGTCACCCGCTTCTACTGTGTTGACAACCAAACCGCTGGTGCCCCAAATCTGCGGCAGGCCATACACCTTGCCATCATAAGTTGTGTTTTCGGCCGTAGCTGCCAGCATCGATGGGATGAACAGGTCAGCGTCGACTTTGGTCATGTCGATGGGTTTATAGATTCCGAATTCTTCCTGCGCGCTGGCGATCCGGTCCTGGCTCGGTTGCGCCAGATCGAACCCACCGCCATTAGTGGCGCGGAGTTTGGCGATAATTTCTTCGTTATTAGAGGTAGTGACCTCAACGTTGTGGCCGGTTTCGGCCTCGAACAGCTTGATCACCTCTTCGGGTGCGTAACCACCCCAAGTCAGCAGGCGCAAAGTTTCGGCACTGGTACTAGGTGCGCTCAATGTAGTAATGACAGCGAAGGTTGATACAACGGCAGTTTTCATGATGTTCCTTGGGTGTTGAGTTTCGTGTACGATTTTTCAAGCAAGGCTCCATGACGTTAACATGTCGGTTTGGAACCGCCAAGGTGTTTCTTTTTTGGAAGCATTAAAGATTTGGAGACGAAAAAAGACGAATAAGTTACTCGTGGGCGTATTTTCTGTATAGCTATTTCACGTTTCCTGCGCACAAAGCTTTGCCACTACTGGTCCACCGGTCCTTACCCGTCCTTTGCCAACTGGCGAAGTAAATACTTCTGGATTTTACCTGTAGACGTTTTAGGCAAAGGTCCGAATTCCACGTGTTTGGGAATCTTGTAACCGGCAAGGGTCTTGCGGCAATGGTCCATTAGCTCTTGCGCAGTCACTTTTTTCCCAGGCTTGACATCCACGAACGCGCAGGGGGTTTCTCCCCATTTTTCATTCGGCTTGGCGACCACGGCGGCTTCGAGTACCGCTGGGTGTCGATACAAAGATTCTTCAACCTCTAGCGTGGATATGTTCTCGCCACCGGAAATGATAATGTCTTTAGAGCGATCCTTGATTTCGATGTAGCCGTCGGGGTGTTGCACGCCGAGATCCCCTGTGTGAAACCAGCCACCGGCAAACGCGTCATCGGTGGCTTGAGTGTTTTTCAGGTAACCCTTCATGATCGTATTGCCGCGGATCATGAGTTCTCCCAAGGTTTCTCCATCACGCTGAACAGGCTCCATGGTGTCGGCGTTCATGATGCAGGCGCCGTCAAGTGTTAAGTAATGAACGCCTTGGCGCGCCATGCGTGCTGAACGAGCTTCTAGCTGCAGATCGGGCCAATCCGGCTGAGGGATACACACGGTTGCTGGACCGTAGGTTTCTGTTAGACCATATAAGTGCGTGACATTAAAACCGATTGCGTCCATCGCTTCGATCACGGCAGAGGGTGGGGCGGCACCACCGGTGGCAATCTCTATTGGTTGTTGGGCCCGTTTTTGCACCTTCTTGGGTGCGTTCGCCAGCATGTTCAAAACAATCGGTGCTCCGCACATATGCGTGACATCGTGTTGTTCAATCAAACCAAAGATGACTTCTGGGTCCACACTGCGCAAGCAAACATGTGTGCCCATGGCAGCGGTGACAGCCCAGGTAAAGGTCCAGCCATCGCAGTGAAACATCGGCAGTGTCCACAAGTAGCGCGAGTTATGTGTCACGCCCATGGTGCTCATGTTGCCGATGGCGTTCAGATACGCACCGCGGTGGTGGTAGACGCAGCCTTTTGGGTTGCCCGTTGTGCCTGAGGTGTACAGCAATGAGATGGCCTGCCACTCATCAGTTACTTGAGAAAACTGTTCGGCTACCCACGTCGCCTGAGTCTCATCGTTCAGTACAGCTTGACCTTCGTTCAGTAAACTTTCATAAACGGTTTCGCCGATGCACGCAGCCATACATTCATCAGGGGTCATCGGGTCGTCGATGTCAATGACAGGGATAGGGTTCTCCATCAAAGTCATTGCCTCTTCCACCACTAGCGCGTACTGCCGATCGGCCAACAACACTTTCGCATTGCCGTGTTCGAGGATAAAGCGAACCGTGTTGGCATCGAGCCGTGTGTTAAGTGAATTCAAAACAGCGCCGATTAACGGCACCCCGTTGTGGGCTTCCAGCATCTCTGGTGTGTTGGGTGCCATGATCGCCACGCAATCGCCTTTGCTCACACCGCGCTTGGCGAGGGCTGCTCCCAACGCTTGGCTGCGTTGCCAGAATTCCCGGTAGGTGTATCGGCGGGTACCATGAACGACCGCCAGTTGGTCGGGGCGAATGGCGGCGGCCCGTCGCAGGAAACTGACTGGCGAGAGCGGCTCGTAGTTGGCAGCTTGGGTAGGGAGGTCTTGGTTAAAAATGCTCATGGGCACGCGCTTGCGACGGTGGTAAGGTATTTGGTCGATCATACCCAAGGATTGTTCATGACGGTTAAGGCTGAACCATTTGATTTGTCTGGCAAGGTGGCCATGGTGACCGGTGCGGCCGGTGGTTTAGGGCAATGTTTCGCTAAGACCCTGAGTGCAGCTGGTGCGTCTGTTGTGCTGTGCAGTCGCGATCGGGATCGACCAGAACTGGTACGTCTTGCGAACGACTTGGCCGGCGCTGAGCGTTTGGCTATGGATGTGGTGTCGCACGCGTCGGTAGAACAGGCGTTTGAGGTTCTGGATGAGAAGGGTATTCAGGTTGATATCCTGGTCAACAACGCTGGGGTAGCTATATCGGGCCGAGCTCAGGCGCTTAGCGATGCCGACTGGAACGCCGTTGTTGACACCAACTTGCGAGGCGCGTGGACGGTGTCGCAACAGCTGGCAAAGCGTTTGATCGAGCAATCGCGCCCGGGCAGTATCGTTAATATTGCCTCCATATTAGGGCTCCAGCCAAGCAAAGGCACGGCACCCTATGCGGTAAGTAAAGCCGGTCTTATTCAAATGACCCGAGCTCTTGCACTGGAATGGGCACGGTTCAACATTCGGGTTAATGCGTTATCACCTGGGTATATAGAGACCGATATCAACCGGGAGTTTTTGCAATCCGATACAGCTGCCGCACATATAAAACGCATTCCCACACGCCGCGTGGGTGTCGCTGAAGATCTTGCTGGCCCGATATTACTGCTGGCCAGTGCGGCGGGTGAGCACATGACCGGCTCCAATCTCGTTGTTGATGGTGGCCACAGTTGCGCAAGTTTGTAGGTTAAGCGCCTAGGGCATAATGCTGAAGCTAATGTCAGCTTTATCTTCAGTGCGGGGTGCGAGGTTTAGAAGACAAAAACTGTTCAACGACACGTATCGATTAGCTTTGACGTCTTGTATAACGCTTTTGGCGTAGTTGTCTGCCCACTCAGGCACTTCACCGTACATCATGAACAATGTGAACAATTCAGTCACTTCGTGCTGCTCTGCACGATCGCCAAACCACGCAAGATGTGCTTCGTTAAACAGGCGGTACTCACTGACGTTTAACAGGGAAGCTGCTCGTTCTATAGCTCGCATACTATCCAGGCCTCTGGTATCAAAAATTTTGACATAAACAGTGCTTGTTCCGTTCCCTCGCTATCGGCTCAACCGCCAGCTCCTAGATAGAGCAAGTTATTTTTTTTGTAACGTTCGACATGAAAGCCCTGTTTGAAAGCCTTACGGCTTGTTGTTTCGTTCGTCAAGTGAATAACAACAAAAATATTTTTTATTTTTTTGGGTGAATGGGTACAAAATATTAAAGTGCTAAGTGGCTCACATTAATGACGATTTTCAACAGCTTGAAAGCTCTACCTAAAACTTGGTTCACAGTTCGACACACTGATAGTGTCAGTAACTCGACTTCTGCGCACCTATTCTCTTGCGTGACCATGCGATAAACTGCGATAGGGCCGTTAAGAGCTCAGCGCTGATAACAATCAGCAATAACGAAAATAAACGTGGTAATCGATGCGATCGGCATTAACGATCGCAGGGGAAGAGAATGATAGGCACTCTGCGGAAAGCAGGTGCTGTGGTTGCGTTTAGTGCGGCAGTATTTCTGACGCACGGCGTTGCAGTAGCAGCACCCACTTGCGAATGGCCGGATGAATCTACGTTAGAGGCAATACTGCCTGTAGCAACAGATCATGGCAGTCAAGCCAGTGGAGTTGTTGTGGCACCCGATCGGGTGTTAACCGCGGCACACGCCCTTAATGGAGGGCAGCAATATTTTGTGCGAATCGGTGATGATTTCCTTAATGCTCGTTTGTTAATGAAGAGCGTGGCGCACGATTTGGCTGTGTTGGAGGTCGAAACGGGCACCATCAAGCCGCTACCAATCAGCGTGGCAGAACCTGCCGCCAGCCAAACGGTATGGGCGGTCGGTTTCCCTCGCGCGCAAGGTAAGACAACATCGTCCGGCGTGTTTCAACGCAACCGTAAAGGGGCTCTGCATACCAGTGCACCGATCGACTCAGGCCAATCCGGTGGTGGGCTCTTGACGTGTCAAAGCGGAAGTTATGAACTGCTGGGTATGCTGCGCGGTTACGGGGCCTACCTCAGCGGCGATCGCTATGTGAAATTGCAGAACCATTCGGTGGCGGTTGCCGCAACCACCATCAACCGATTCGTTCGGCCTTTCCAATAGACCCATCTTTGAAACTCACTTGCAAACTGTTGGGCGAATGTCGCTCGAACCATAGCTGGGTGTCGCTCTGACGTGCGCTTGACCCTGGGCAAACACTGACACTGGTCGATTGGGCTGATCTTGGCTCGTCGGCTAACACAAGGGTCGCATTTTGGCTATCAGTGTCTTTGAATTGTTCAAAATCGGTATTGGCCCGTCCAGCTCTCACACCGTCGGCCCAATGATCGCGGCCAACCGATTTGCGCAGGATCTATTGGCCGTGGTTGACGGTGCTCCGCTATCTCGTATAAAAACCGATCTTCTCGGATCACTGGGGGCAACGGGAAAAGGCCATGGCAGCGACAAAGCCGTATTATTGGGCCTGAGTGGCGATCAGCCGGAAAGCGTTGATGTTGCCGCCATAGAGAACAAACTGTCCGCCGTTCGCGAGACCAAGCTCATCACCTTGAAGCCCGGCGTGACGGTGCCCTTTAACGAAGCGAAAGATTTGGTGATGCATCGACGCAAGAGCCTGCCTTTCCATCCGAATGCGATGTGTTTTGAAGCCTTTGGCGGCGATGGTGAATCGGTGCTGAAACGCGTTTATTACTCGGTCGGGGGTGGGTTTGTACTTGATGAATCAGCGGCTGACGGCGAAAACCCCATTATTCAAGATGAATCGGTGTTGCCCTACCCGTTTACCACCGGTGATGAGCTACTGCGTCTGTCGGCGGCGCACAATTTAAGCGTTGCGCAAATGATGATGGCCAATGAATGCGTATGGCGATGCGAGCAAGCGGTGCGCGATCAATTGTTGGAAATCTGGCAAGTGATGAAGGCCTGCGTGACTCGGGGTTGTCAGCAAACCGGAGTGCTGCCCGGTGGAATGAAGGTTCGGCG
>CALFBL010000357.1 GCA_937951695.1 uncultured Granulosicoccaceae bacterium
ATGGTGATGATACTGATCGCGTGTGCCGGCGCGTTCGGTTACATGCTCACCTTTCATCAAGTTCCCAGTAAAACGGTTGAATTGATGACGGGTCTGACTGACAACCCTATCGTGATTCTGCTGATCATTAACCTGGTTTTGTTGTTGCTGGGCATGATCATGGATATGGCCGCCCTTATTCTGATTTGTACACCCATTTTTCTGCCCGTGGCGCAAAGTCTGGGGATGGACCCTTTGCAGTTCGGTATGGTCATGCTGGTGAATTTGGGCTTGGGTCTATGCACGCCGCCGGTGGGGTCCTGTTTGTTCATGGGGTGCGTGGTGGGTAAGCTGCCGATTGAAGAGGCTGTGAAAACCATCTGGCCGTTTTATCTGGCCATATTTGCCGCGCTAATGCTGATAACGTTTGTCCCGGCAATCTCCCTGACCCTGCCCGGTTTAATAGATTAAAGTTTTCTGCCAATATTCTTGGAGGCCGGCCAAGTGAGCCGATGCTGCGCCGGCCTGAATAGTCGATTGTGTACGATTATGGGACATCAGTTCACGGTGGTTCAGCCACGATTCAGGGTGGTCGCCGTATTCTGTACCCACCGCGACACCGATCGCCCCTACTGTGGAATTGAACATGACTAGTAAGACTCGATCCCTGAAGATTAGAAGACTCGTGCCCACCCTGCTGGTTGCGGCGGCCACAACCGTTGCGACGTTCGCACCGGTGAGCGATGCGCTAGCACACGCCAAGCAAGGTAAGCGCGACCGCTTCACGGTGTATGCGGACGTCATTCGCACAGTGCCCATTTATCGTGATGTGCTCATTCGTCAACCCACCCAGCAATGCTACACAGATCGAGAACGCTACGTGATCCGCGAAGGTGGGTCTTATCGCCACGAGCGCCGTTCCCACGGACATTCCCGCAGGCATGGTGGTGTTCATGGTGACGCGTTGGTTGGTGGTGTTATCGGCGGCGTTATCGGCAATCAGATTGGGCGTAACAGCGGCCGAGGAACGCGAGCAGGAGCAACTATTGCTGGAGCCATTATCGGTTCGGCCATTGCCGGAGAGGCATTCAGAGCAAACCGTCGTCACCGTGGCTACCACGATCGTTATTCCCATCACAACAGGCATACGGTGTACGGCTCACGACCGGTGGAACGCTGTGAGACAGTGGTGCATAATCACATTGAAAAGCGTATCGACGGTTACCATGTCACGTATCGGTTGCGCGGCAAAACACTCACGACCCAAACCCGCAAAGACCCAGGATCGCAAATCGCGATACGCTTGAATGCGGTCCCTGTACGAGGTCAGTAAAGGCTTTCATTAACCTCACTATCCGAGCATTTGAGCATGGCTTCCAAAGCATCAACAAAACCGGTGAAAATCCATCGATCGACGCGTCAGCGTCGATTCGGGGTTCGGTTGTGCGCGGCTGTATTCAGTATTGCGCTGAGCTTTTCAGCGATCAGCCCCAGTTACGCTCAGGGTTCGGATGCCCAACGTCGCGCTGCTATCGCCGAGGCAATGTCCAAAGCCGGTGGTTATGGCAAAGTGTTAAGCGTTAAACCCCACCAAAGTTCAAAAAACACACCCGGGTTTCGGATCCGCATACTCACCGATGGGCGAGTTCGCACGTTTGATATACCCGCGCAACGGAGCTAAACCTCATGCGAGCTCTGATTGTTGAAGATGAACCCAGTTTGCGCGCGCAACTGGTAGAAGCGCTGCGCAGCGCAGGCTACGCCGTGGACGAAGCCGCCGAGGGTGAGACCGGCTTACATATGGCGAGCACCATGCCTCTCGATGTCGCCATTATTGATCTCGGCTTACCCAAGCTCGATGGCGTGTCACTGATTCGTAAAACCCGCCAGCAAGATCACAGCTACCCCATTCTCGTGCTCACCGCGCGTGATAACTGGGAAGCCAAGGTCGATGGGTTGGAGGCCGGCGCCGACGATTACCTCACCAAACCGTTTCATATGGAAGAGCTCCTTGCCAGACTTCGCGCTCTGCTGCGTCGCACCAACGGATTCAGCGAATCGGTCTTACGCTTTGATTCGCTAAATATCGATACCCGAGCGCAGCAGGTTGAGGTCGATGGCACCAAAGTAGAACTGACCGCGTACGAATATCGGCTGCTGGCGTATCTTGCCATCAACGCCGGGGAAGTCATCAGCAAAGCGATGTTACTGGACCACCTGTATGAAGAAGACACGTATCGAGACCCGAACGTACTGGAAGTATTCGTCAAACGTTTACGGCAAAAACTCGACCCCGACAAAACCTTGAAACCGATTGAAACCTTGCGAGGTCGCGGCTATCGACTGGCGCTGAATCGGGTGAATTGATGCCTTCGATCCATCGACGCCTGTTCTTGGGCACCGCAGCACTATTGGCTGCGGTCATTCTGGTCATTGGCACTACAGTCAATTATTCGGTGCACAAACGCGCCGAAAGCGCTCTGGAAGCTCGCCTGCAGGGGCTTGTGTACGGCCTGTTGGGTGCCACTGATGTTACCGACGACAATCGCCTCATCGTGAACGAGTCAGAACTTCCTGACCCGCAGCTATCCAGCCCAGGTAACGAGCTCTTCGCAGAACTCATTGGCAACCTCGGGGACACCTATTGGCAATCGGTATCACGCACACACACCATACCGCCTACACCCTATTCCCGAATCGGTGATTGGCGTTTCACCCGATTCCCCGGCGACGATGGCGGCCATGTGTATCAGTTGCAGATCACCATCCTATGGGAGTTGGTCAACGGCGATCAGCTGCCATTGATTGTCCACGTTGTCTCCGATGGTGCGGCTCTGGATAAGCAACTCAGCTCCTTTCGTCGAACGCTGTGGAGTTCACTGGCAGCGGTAGCCATCGCTTTGCTACTCGTTCAAGCGTGGATTTTGGCCCGAGCTCTGGCCCCGTTGAACATCATCCGCCAGGAATTGCACGAAATCGAACAGGGACAGCGCACAACTTTGAACGAATCGGTGGCTCTGGAACTGGAGCCACTGGCCAATAGTGTTAACACTCTGGTGATGAGTGAGCGCAATCGCCATACTGAATTCAGGCACCTAATGGACGACCTTGCGCACACGCTGAAGACTCCCTTAACGGTGTTGTCGAATGTCGCGGAACAAAACGGGGATCCGGCATCAGCGGAAGATTTAATCACCAACCGACGTATCGTCGGCGAGCAATGTGTGCAGATGCAAGCCAGCCTGCAACACTACCTGAAACGCGCTGCCGGTCGAACCACGCAAGCTCTGGTGTCACCGGTGACGGTTCTGCCCATCGTTCGCCGCCTTGCCACTTCGTTACCGAAGGTTCACCGCAACGTTACGATCACCATTGATCCATCGATACAGGGCACCCTGCAGGTGCGCATCGCCGAAGCGGATCTGTATGAAATTCTGGGTAACCTGATGGACAACGCCTGTAAATACGGTGCAACGGTGGTCGTGGTTAGTGCAGACGAACCGCGACGGCAGGTGTTCATAGACGATAACGGTCGCGGCTTTGCCGATTCAACGATGGATCAATTGATCCATCGCGGCGTTCGCGCCGATACACAGGTGAGCGGCCAAGGTTTGGGGCTGACCGCCAGTGTGGATCGAATCACCGCCTACGGCGGCAGCCTTGCAATGGGAAAATCCGACACAGGCGGCGCCCGCGTCGTTCTGGACTTCCCTTAATTTTATACAGGTTGTGATTCAGGGACGCGCGATCAAATAGCCCAGCCAACACGCGAAGTCTTCCGCCTCATCGGTGGCGACGTATTCGTCCAGCGCCTCATCGGTCTCATCATCGAATTCCTGACGATAGATAATGGTCTCCGAGAAGCCTGCTTCAATGAGCATCTCCCGCAGTTCCCGCGCACCCCACACACGCCACGTGTAGGTGAACGCATTTTTCATCTTCGACTTATCGGGGAAATGAAAATGAATCGCGCACTTAAGCTCGTAGGTAATGGCATTAAATTCGTACTGGTCCCAGACGTACTTGAAACCGTCCACTTTGCGCTTCTCTTTCTGAGTTTGATAGCACTCTGAACCACCAAAAATATCGAGAAACAATACACCATCATCCACCAAAGATTCGCGTAACGTTCTGAAATAATCCAGCAACACCTTGCGTTCCTGGAAAAACCAGTAACTGAAGTTGTAGGCCTGAATCATGTCGACCTTCTCGGTCTTTACGCTGCGCACATCAGCTTCGATAAGCTGGATGCGTTTGCGCTGATCGTTACTCAGTGGGGCCAAGTTGTTTTGTCGGCCCCAATCGAGAACTTCCGGGTCGTTATCTACCGATACCGCGGTGTTGCCCCGACGACGTTTGATCCATTCGACCGATGAGATCGCGGTGCCGCAAAAGTCTTCTCGCATGCTGAGCGCCTTTCGGCCGGTCAGCTCTTCGAAGGTGGCATCCATGAAATCTATTTCGAATTCAGAATTTTGCACAGACGCCTGATACAGCGCGTGCCGGTCAGCCTGCTCGGCCATGGTAGGGCCGTCCACGGCCTTTTTGGTTACACCCATAAAACGAGTACCTGAGATGAAACAGTGTTAAGCGAAGAAGGTGACTTATTGTTTGATGCCAGCGCCGCGATTGAGCAGCGTTAAACACGTAGCGCCAAGCACCGCTATGAAAACCAAGATAACAGCATAGCTATGCCACAGCGGAATGTCACTAGAACCGAGTATCCCGTAGCGAAATCCGTTGATCATGTACAACACCGGATTCAGCTTCGAGACCGATTGCCAAAACTCCGGCAGCACGGTGATGGAATAAAAAATACCACCTAGGTACGTCAACGGCGTCAATACAAAATTCGGCACGATGGAGATATCGTCAAAGGTTTTGGCAAACATCGCATTCATAAAGCCGCCTAACGAAAACATGATGGAGGTGAGGATCGCAATCGATAAGGTGACGATGGGATGCATCGGCGATAGATTCGTAAAGAGAAAAGCCACTACCGAGACCAGAATACCCACCAACAATCCTCGCGCCACCCCACCCACGATAAAACCTGCCAGAATGGTGACATTACTCACTGGCGCCACCACCAGCTCTTCAATAAAGTTCTGCATTTTGGCGACGAACATCGATGAAGATACGTTGGCGTAGGAATTGATGATAATGCCCATCATGATGACCCCGGGCACAATAAAGTCTAGATACGGCACACCGTCCATTTCGCTGATGCGAGAACCGACCAAGCCGCCGAATATCAGCATATACAGTATGGCGTTAATCGCTGGCGGGGTGATGGTCTGCACCCAGATACGCATAAACCGCCGAATTTCCTTACGAACGATCGTCATGAACGCAACACGTTCTGCCATCAGTCGTGCCATCATGACTCTTTTCCTAACCTCACCGAATCGCTCGACGCATCTTGCGACTCGTCACGTTGCGATTGGACTAGGCGCAGAAAAAACGCTTCCAGCCGATTCTCTTTATTGCGCAAGCTACTGACGCTCACGCCGGCGTCGGTTAACGTCTGGAAGACAGCGTTCAGCGCGGTGCCCTTGGGCACATCGAATTCCACCGAATCATCATTGCGCAGCCGCACGTCAAAGCCAGACACGGCGCGGGCCTTGGCGGTGGAATCCACATCGAGCACGAAGGTCTCCATCATAGAGCGACTTAGCAGTTCATTGACGGTGCCTTGCTCAACGATTTCTCCGTGATCGATAATGGCCACATCCCGGCACAAGGCTTCGGCCTCCTCCAGATAATGGGTGGTCAAAATGATGGTGGTGCCGTTGTCACAATTGATCCGCGTTAGGAACTCCCACATGGTGCGGCGAATTTCGATGTCGACGCCCGCCGTGGGTTCATCGAGAATGAGCAGCTTGGGTTCATGCACCAGAGCGCGTGCAATCATCAACCGCCGTTTCATACCGCCCGATAAATTTCGCGCTGGCACCTTGCGTTTGTCCCACAGATCGAGCTGCTTAAGATAGTGCTCGGTGCGGTGCCTGGCCACCGATCGTTTGATGCCGTTGTAACCGGCCACGTTCATCACAATCGATTCCACCGGTTCAAACACCGAAAAGTTAAATTCCTGCGGCACCAACCCGATATTGGCCTTGGCCGCCTCACGTTCGGTGTCGATGTCGTGCCCACACACTTCCACCCGCCCCGAGGTTTTGTTCACCAGCGAGCAGATGATGCCGATGGCGGTGGACTTACCCGCCCCGTTCGGGCCGAGCACCGCGAAAAAGCTACCGTCATCGACGCTCAGATCGATCCCTTTTAGCGCCTCGACCCCGCCGTCATAAGTTTTTCGCAGTTGTTCGATTTTCAGTGCTGTCACTTAGCAGCCCTACTGGCAGGTGAAGTCAGGAAAGTGGTTTAGCCCAGCGACTCTGGGTCGATCGGTGCCCGGTCATGCTGCCACAGTACCTCTGAGCCACCTTCGGCCCGCGCCAACACTCGGGCCAGCACAAACAGCAAGTCGGACAGGCGATTCAGGTACTTCATACTAAAAGGCGGCACGTCCTCATGGCGCTGCAAAGTCACCACGCATCGCTCGGCGCGTCGACACACGGTGCGTGCCACGTGACACTGCGCCGCAGCTGGCCCACC
>CALFBL010000358.1 GCA_937951695.1 uncultured Granulosicoccaceae bacterium
GGATCCGTGCAACTGAAGCGCTTTGGCACGGGCCGTTGGTTGTGGGTCACGATGGCATCAAAATCACACTGCCTGACACGCCGGAGCTATAACTTTTCCTTAGTATCGCTACCTCTCTTTCTCAATGAAAGTTCTCGCGACAACCCGAACCGGTGGCGTGGTCAGCCGTGCCGAAACGTTTAAAACGTTTCGCAGTGGCTACCGTTATTCGGGCCGCCGTGTAATCACCACACTCGTCGCAAGTCGGCGGTGTGCGGATATTCCGGATGCATAGGCAGCTCGGTAATGGTGTTTGGGTCCCCATCGATGTTAGGTTTGGTGACATTAAAAAAGCCACCGGTACTGTGTGAGCTGCTTTGCGAGCTGACCGGACTCGGTGTATGCGCCTCTTCTGTAAAGCGGGACAACCGTCTGGATTCCGCCACGTTGGCGTTGATCGGGAAGTCTTCCGGATTGTGTCCACCCGGGTGAGCTACGTGATACGCACAACCGCCTAAGCTACGCCCCTTCCAAGTGTCGACCACATCAAACACCAACGGTACATTCACTGGGATATCCGGGTGCAAACAACTGGGCGGCTGCCAGGCGCGGTAGCGAATGCCCACTACATATTCACCGTGCTCACCGGTGTTACGCAGGTTTACTGAATGACCGTTACAGGTGACTTTATAGCGATCATCGGTTAAACCGGTCACCTTCAATTGCAAGCGCTCCATCGAGGAATCGACATAGCGAGCCATACCCCCACCCGTTGCTTCCTCTCCCAGTACATGCCAGGGTTCAATCGCAGCACGAAGCTCAATTTTTATATCATCAATCTGACGCACCCCATACAGCGGGAAGCGAAACTCCCAGAACGCTTCAAGCCAATCACTATCAAAATCAAACTCACTGTCTTTGATGTCATCAACGATATCCAGCAAGTCCCGCCACAAGTAATGCGGCAGCATCCATTTATCGTGCAGCTCGGTGCCCCAACGAATTAACTTACCCTTGTAAGGCTTATCCCAGAAGCGGCTAAGTAACGCTCGAAGCAGTAAGGTCTGGACCACGCTCATGCGAGCGTGAGGCGGCATTTCAAACGCGCGCAGTTCCACAATGCCCAAGCGGCCGGTGGCGCTATCCGGCGAATAAAGCTTGTCGATACAAATCTCAGCGCGATGGGTGTTGCCGGTTAAATCGATCAACAGATGGCGTAAGCGCCGATCCACCACCCACGGCTCGGTCGGCACGTCCCGATCGTCCGCCTCAGGCAGCCCCTGCAGCGCAAGCTCAAGTTCGTACAAAGTCTCCACTCGGGCCTCGTCGCAACGCGGTGCCTGACTGGTTGGCCCGACGAACATGCCAGAGAACAGATACGACATGGCCGGGTGATGCTGCCAGTAAGTTATCAGACTACCCAGTAAATCGGGCCTGCGAAGGAACGGACTGTCGGACGGATTTGCCCCACCCATGGTGATGTGATTGCCACCACCGGTGCCGGTATGTCGACCGTCTTGCATGAATTTTTCAGCGGACAAACGGCATTGCCGCGCCAGTTCATACAGCGTTTCGGTCTTGTTGACAATTTCGTTAAACGTGCCGCTGGGGTGAATGTTCACTTCGATCACGCCAGGGTCTGGGGTGATGCGAAAGTTCTTCAAACGCGCGTCGTGCGGCGGCTCGTAGCCTTCAATGATGATATGCGTTTCGGTTCGAGCCGCGGCCCGTTCAATAGCGGCCAACAAGGTGACATAGCTGTCCGCGTTTCGAAACGGAGGCAGGAACACGTAGAGTTGAGAATCACGCATTTCCATACACAAAGCGGTGGGGAATATGCCGTGTGAGCTTCGATCAGCCTTCCCGGTCGAGGGCGTTTTCAATAACTCCGGATCGGGCAATGGACCTTGCGGGTCAAAGGCGACTTCAGGCTGCGCAAGCTTCGCCTCTTCCTCAGGATTTAGCGGGCTCGGCAAGCTATCAAGCGGTAAGCGCAAGCCCGCTGGCGAATCGCCCGGAATCAAAAACAATTCGTCGCGGCGTGATGGCCAACGGCAACTAATCCAGCCATTTTCCGTGTGCCGCAGCGGCAGTACCCAGGCCGTTGCTTTACCCAGATCACTACTGAGTTTGTTCGCCAACGCTTTGCGTTCGTTATCATCACTGAGCTTTAACGAATCCAGCGATTCATCTTCTGGCAACAAACTCTCAAGGTGTATGTGATGCAACGGGTCTTCATACAAAGGCCGTGCAAACTGGCCAGACAATCCCAGTTCAATAACCAGGGCTCCCATCAGCGCCGTCAGTGTGGATTCGGGAACGGGCTCTACTTGTTCGTTGTCTGCGGCTTGGCCTGGCTTGGCGAGTAACTTTGTGTCTTTCCACAACGGCTTCTCATCGGTGCGCCAGTAACAGCTCAAAGCCCAACGCGGTGTCGGTTCGCCCGGATACCATTTGCCTTGGGCGTACTGTGTGATGCCGCCTTTGCTGAAGGCCTTGCGCATGCCCTCCATTAAGTTTCCGGCGAATCGAAGCTTGTTCTCACCGAGTGCTGCGGTGTTCCATTCCTCCCCTTCCATGTCATCGATTGACACGAAGGTCGGTTCCCCACCCATGGTAAGGCGCATGCCTTGTTTTTCGATGCGTTTATCAACATCGGCACCGCTTCTCAAGATTTTTTTCCACGCTGAATCGGTCAGTGGTTTGGTCACCCTAGACTGTTCATCAAAACGCGCCACAGTGTTACTGAAACTGAATTCCGTCTCACACTCGTCGGTCGCACCGGATATCGGCGCTGCACTGGAGGGTGCCGGCGTGCACGCTAGCGGTATATGACCTTCGCCGGCAAACAAGCCCGCTGTTGGGTCAAGCCCAACCCAGCCTGCACCGGGCAAATACACCTCAGCCCAGGCATGCAGATCGGTAAAATCTTCCACAGCTCCGGCAGGGCCGTCGCCGATCGGCTTTTCATCAGGTTTAAGCTGAACCAGGTACCCGGAGACAAAGCGTGCTGCCAAGCCACAGGCGCGCAGCGCTTCAACCAACAACCAGCCACTGTCCCGGCATGAGCCACTGCGAATCGTCAGTGACTCACCGATTGTTTGAACGCCCGGCTCCATCCGCAGCCGATAGGCAATGTCACGCTCCACGTTTTGATTCAGTTCAAACAACCAGGTGTTGATCGGTGCATTGGCGGGTTGGTTTTTTCGCAACCAAGCAACTAACAACGGATCTTTATCCATCGAGGACAAATACGGCTGTAAAGCCACCTGATCTTCCTCACTGTACCTAACCGGGTAATTTTCGGCTTCCGGTTCAACAAAAAAATCGAACGGATTGATGACAGTTAGATCCGCCAGTAAATCCACCTCGATGCGAAGCTCTTTGGTCTTTTCCGGGAACACCAGCCGCGCCAGATAGTTTCCAAACGGATCTTGCTGCCAGTTGACAAAGTGATCAGCTGGAGTGACCTTCAGCGAATACGCCAGTATGTTGGTGCGGCAATGAGCCGCAGGCTTCAACCGCACAACTTGCGGCCCGACAGCGACTTCCCGATCGTACCGGTAGTGCGTCCAATGGTTTAGAGCAACCTTGATACCCATTATTATTTTTATTCCTACAATGGCTTTGCGGTGATGTCTAGTGCTTTTATCGCCGACGCAGCCGGCGTTGTTTCCGAACCCTGATTATCGTCTTGAGTTTGGTTATGTGTTTGGCTCAGGCCTGAACCCTCATCATGACATCGTTCGGGTTGGTCTAGGATTAGCTCAGGCGTTGGAAAGTTATGATTGATGAAATCTTCGCCGAGTTGTCCAAGGTCAACTTGCAACTCATCGACAAAATGATGTAACTGCAATTGATCTTTCGCTAATTGATACACATCGGCTTGATCAATTTTCACCACAAGTTGTGCCACTTGGTGCTGCAAGCTCTCCACGTTAGGCAAGCGTTTTACAAAACTGCCTAATCGATCTATGCAGAATCGAAATGACTTTGGGTGATTCGGATTTTTCAGAACGAAGTCGAGCACATCGGGGCCATTGATCGGGCGGTGCGTCTCCGACATATACACTTGATAGGCTTGCAGTGACTGCAGGATGGCTATCCACTGGGAATTCTCGTAAGGCGTCAAGCGGACTGTATGCGGCTCACTGAGCAGGTTTGCCGATCGAACGTCAAGAATTCTTGACGTCATATCCGCCCGCTCGAGAAAACAGCCGATACGCATAAACAAAAATCCCGTGTCATAGCTCATACTGCCGCTGGCAGAGCCTGCAATCGCCAATAATCGATGCTCGATGCTGCGAAGAAACCAGCGCCGTCTCGCGTAACCCACTCCGGCTTTGGTTTCATCGGTGGCGAACAGGCAAAGCTCATTAACCATTTCGTACATGGACTTCGGAACGGTGGATCGACACACGCGCAGGTTATAGCGCGCTCCGTTAAGCGTATTCACCAATGAGCTGGGGTTATCCGGGCTGTCAATTAAAAAAAACAAGATGTCGGTCTCGGACGGATTGGCATTGGACTCGGCGAGCAGCTTTTCATTGCCGTTCACAGCGACCAATTGAAGCCAGGTGGTAGTGCGATCAAACTCCCGCAAATCCATCAGCATAAGATCGTGAACGGACATCGTGCGCGCAAGGTCTTCAGCACGCTCTAAATAGCGGCCCAACCAGTACGCGTGACTAGCTACTCGTGAAAGCATTCAGAAATCCTTAATCGTGGTGAACCTGATCGGCATCAGCGGTTCCGCTGGTGTCAACGATCCACGTATCCTTACTACCGCCGCCCTGAGATGAATTCACCACCAGTGAACCTTCGATCATGGCGACCCGCGTAAGCCCGCCGGTGGTGACACTGATCGATTCGCCTTGCAGTACGAAGGGCCTTAAGTCGACGTGGCGCGAAAACACCCCATCGTCAGTTAAGGCCGGTGACGTTGATAAGCCCAACGTCGGTTGGGCAATATAATTTCTGGGATCAGCCTTGATCAATTCGGCAAACTCGGCGCAGTCCTCTTCACTGGCGTGGGGCCCAACCAGCATCCCGTAGCCGCCTGATTCATTCGCAGGTTTCACCACTAGGCTGGCAAGGTTTGTCAGCACATGCTCGCGTGAATCGTCGTCTTCGCATCGCCATGTGGGTACGTTAGCCAACACCGGCTCTTCATTTAAGTAGTAGCGAATGATGTCCGGCACGTAGGTGTACACCACTTTATCGTCAGCCACACCGGCACCGGGGGCATTGGCAATCGCTACGTTGCCTGCTCGCCAAGCCCGCATCAGGCCCTTCGCGCCCAAAGTGGAGTCCTTGCGAAACACTTCGGGATCCAGAAATTCATCATCGACCCGCCGATAGATCACATCGACTTTCTGCAACCCTTCCACATTGCGAATATACACGCAATTATCGTCTTCTATCACCAGATCGCTGCCCTCTACCAGCACAGCTCCCAGCTGTTGCGCTAAAAACGCGTGTTCGAAATACGCCGAATTAAACACACCCGGTGTGAGCACACAGATGATCGGCAAATCGTTATTACACAATGACGATAAGGTGTAACGCAAGTTCTGCACGTAGTCGTTAACCGGCAAGACCGTGCATGCTGTAAAAACCTCCGGAATAACCCGCTTCATCACCTCGCGATTCTCCAGCATGTAGGACACACCAGAGGGTATGCGCAGGTTATCTTCGAGCACATACACGGTGCCATCGGTGTCACGCACCAGGTCACTGCCACAGATGTGAGCCCAAACTCGATGAGGCGGCCTGACACCGACGCATTGTTGACGAAAGTTCTTTGATGAACTGAACAGCTCTCTAGGCACAACCCCATCGTTCAGAATATTTTGTTCGTGGTAGAGATCATCGATAAACATATTGAGCGCTTTTAATCGCTGCCCCAATCCTTTAGCGATCTCGTTCCACTCATCGCTTTGAATGATGCGTGGAATAATATCGAAAGGCCATTCCCGATCAATATTGCCAGCTTCTGAATACACCGAGAAGGTGATGCCCATTTGTCGTATGGCAAGGTCTGATGCTTTTTTAAGCGCATGCAACTCCTCGCTGGAGAGGTTGCCAAGATAGTCAAAAAACGCCGTAGCCGCTTGCCTAGGTGTTCCGTCTGGGCTAACCAGCTCATCGTGAAACTTTGAATGGTAGCCTGACCAGCAACTGCTCATATCAAACTCCCGCTTGCAAATTGGTTAGTGATCAAGTTAGGCCTGTTTCTGCCCCGATGCCACATACAGTGCACCATCGACTCGGTTAACGTCAACAGAGACTGTTATCGCTTGGCTACCCCCGCCGTATACGACACCCTTTAGTGGTGCAACATCCGCGTAATCCCGACCCCATGCCGTGGTTACATATTGTTGGTCGGGACGCTTGTTGTTGGTGGGATCAAAATCGAACCAACCTTGTTCGGGGCAGTAAATTGAGAACCAGGCATGCGATGCATCGCTGCCTTGTAATTTTTTCTGCCCGGGTGGCGGCAGGGTTTCCAGATACCCACTGACGTAACGCGCCGGAATACCAGCCTCTCGTAGGATGGCTAAGGCAACGTGAGCAAAATCCTGACACACACCCCGCTTCGCATCCCAGGCTTTTTGTCCGGTAGTGACAACGGTTGAAAAACCCGGGTCGTAATCAAATTCGTCAAAAATTCGAGTCATCAATTGTTCAGCAAAACAGGCTGCCGAGTCACATTCTTCAAGCAGCTCGTTGACTAACGTTTGTGATCCATCAAGACGTGTTACGTGTTGGGATGGCAACAAACACATTCTGGCCAACAGATCGTTATCTTCAAACTGTAAGGCCAGTAGTTGCCGGCTTTCGTCAAACGTTACGTGTCTGGGCAATTCCGGCATGCTTTCGTCTCTGGTCTCAACCAAAGATACCGATTCAACCACACACTGATCGTGGCTTTCTTCAATACTGAAGTGCGCCAAGGTGTTGCCAAAATTATCTTGCCATGTGAAGATTTTCTCTGGTGCCGGCTCTACCTGCAATGCGTTGTTCAAACATTGCTGATACGACGTATCCCTTGGCACAATGCAGAGTTGATTGACCGAATGAGAGACCGTTCCAGCGTATTCATAGCGAGTTTCGTGGCGAATTTGTAACTTCATTGTGGCTACCTCGCTACCGCCGGATCGATGGGTAAATTAAATCCGCTACACAGCATGTTCGGTGGATCTGTGTGGGTAAAATACTGGGCTGTCAAAGCATCTGCAATATCGTCCGGCAACTTGTGCAACGCGCCGAAAAACTGGTTAAGTGTGTCTCCCACGCCATCGGTATGTTCCATCAACTCGACGGGGTCCAGTAACCGTATTCTTGCCAAGCCTTCTGCCGCGGAACGCAACGCAGGCTCGGAGTAATCGGCTTTTCTTCGACCGGGTAGCAGCTGAATCGCAGACTCCAGATTCTTCAGCTGAAAACCCAAAGATCGTGGGTTGCTTTCATCAATAACCAACAGGTTTAACACCAGAGCAGGATCGATCAGTGTGCGATATCGACTGCGATACGTCATATCACTGCACAACACCCCCAGCAAATCTTCAAGCGCGAAACTGTTGTCATAATATTCCGAAAACACCGTGGATAATATATCGTTCGTCTGCGAAGTGCGTTCAATACGTTTGCCAATTTGCAAAAACCGCCAGCCATCGCCCTGGGTCATGTTCTCGATTGCCAAGCCTGAAAACGCAGCTAATGAAATCAGCAAATCGTTGAGCTTTGCAATCGTATTATTGAGTTGTCCACCGTCCAATGTTGTGCTCTGTTGTGACAACGTCAGAAAACTGTTGTGGTGTTCTTCCAATGAACTGATGACGCGCAGTACATCCGGTGACAGTCTGTCCCGCACAGTCGCTGCGCTGTAGCTCAGACTTTCCAATGTGTGCGGTATTGAGCCAGCTTTTTCCGGATCGGATAACAACCTCAGCAACTCTTCGTCCGGCTCAGCAAGCGTATTGGCGGCACCGGCTCCAAAAAAGCCGGGCCGGGTGCCGGTTACCTCGGTGGTTGATTTCAGCAAGGCAGCCAATGAATGGCGAGACGACACTTCGTCCTGAAAACGCTCATCAGCGCGAAGATGCAAACACACCCCATCCAGTACACGAGCCGTGCTCTCGACTCGTTCAGCGTAACGCCCTAGCCAGAAAAGGCTTTCAGCTACACTGCTGGGCAGTTCGCCATCGACGATTTTGAACGCCGCGGCGGAGCGATTTTTGGGCATCAACGTCTCATAAGGAACGGAACTGTCAGACGCTACCCAGACATCTTTGCTCGACACCATATCACCAATTTTGGTTCGCGCTCCACCCATTTGGTTATCCAGTAAGCCTAAGCCTCCAGGCATGGCTCGGTAGGAATCTGCATCGTCCATAAGGTAGATGCGCATGGTTAGCTGACGAGTTTCAAGTTTGTTGTCGACAATCGATGGTGCCATTGAACGACAGAGTCGCTCCTGGGCAATGTACTGCTGAGGTTGTTCTTTGATACTGGCCATCAGAGCATCGAAATCCTTTTTCGACAACAGTGCTGGATCCTGTAATTCCGATTGAGTGTTGATGTTTCGTACCAGCAATTCCTTAAAACGGGATTCAAGCATGTTGCATTGATCGTCGTCTCCCAACCAATAGGTCGGCGTTCCCAGCAATTGCAGCTCCTCACCCAGTAAAAAAGAACACAACTGAGGCATCCAAACATTGAACGCAGGGTTTTCAACCGCAGAAACACCGAATGGATTGACCACAACAACGCCGCCTTCACGAGCCGAATGCAACAAACCTGGAACACCCTGAGTGTTGTTGCCCGTTCCCACTAAAGGGTCTAGATCGTCGTCTTGCACAAACCGAAATATTACGTCCACCTGCTGCAAACCGTCGACCGTTTTCAACCAAACGTATTTCCCTCGCACTGTCAGATCGTTTAGCTGAACCAGCGTGTAGCCCAAATATTTTGACAAATAGGCTTGTTCGAAGTGGTACTTGTGCGAGGCGCCGTAACCTAAAATGACGCAGCGTGCGTTGCTGTCTACCTGATTAAACAACAGCGCCCGCAAGTGTTTAAAGTAATCAGCCACCCGGCGGATTCGCAGGTTTCTGTAAAGGCCACCAAGAGTTCCCGATAATATCAATCGGTTCTCAAGCGCGTAGCCCAAGCCATGCGGCGCTTGGCAGACATCGTCGGCGACATACCAAGCACCAGAGGGAGAGCGCGATACATCGCTGCTGTAGAGCGGCATCGAATCGAACACGGGAATACCCACCGCGGCCTCGACAAATCCCTGGTGGGCATAAACCGCCTGGGCCGGCACAATGGCTTCATGCAACACACGTTGCTTACCGTACAGATCTTTAAGTAACGCCGCTTTCAGTCTGGCCCGTTGTTGCAGCCCATTTTCAAGCACTTGCCAATCATCAACACCCATGATCTGAGGCATCAAATCGAGCTGCCAAGGACGCTGACCGGCATGACGCCAGATGCCCGATCCGAAAGCCAGCCCGTTCTCCCGATAGCGCCTCTGCAAATCCTGCTGACACAGCGAAATTTGCTCGGGCGAGAAGTTCGTTAGTGCACTTAAAACCGGTGACCAAGCCTCATGCCAATTGCCGTCCGCATCAGTGCTTTCGTTGAAGTCACTCGATACCTCACTTGACGTCGTCATTATTCACGATCCAACATTGGGTTCTGCCCGCTTCGGGTTAATTGGCTAATACTCTAAGCCGTTCTACCGCCCAAATCCGAGCGAGCCGATCATTATCTTTTGTCTTTTTTTTGCGCCAAATCGGCTACCGCTGTGCCCGCACCAAACGGTTTACGTTCACCGTGTTATGGCTGGTTCGCAGGTTTTTCGGGCACTGTTAACGCCTTAAACGTCAGACGAACCAGCAGTCCTGGCTCTGCATCCTCCAATGATATTTCTCCGTCGTGCAGATCAACCACCGCTTTGACCAGCGACAGTCCCAGACCATGTCCACCCTTGCCACCGGTTGACTTTTCGTAGCGGTATAGCCGACGCAGAATCTTTGGCCTTTCCTCTTTCGGCACGCCGGGCCCATTATCCCTAACATACAGCGCGGGCAGGTTGGCGTCGCGTGATACCCCGACTCGAATCATGGCACCTTGCGGGGCGTAGCGGGTCGCGTTCTCTATCAGGTTAACCGCCGCCTGCCGAATCAGCTCGGCGTCCCCGAGTACACAAACTGCCCCTTCACCCACGATCTCGAATTCCAGCGTCTGGCACGCATCTTCAACCACCGGTTGATAGATCTCATACAAGCCTTCCGCAACATCGTACAAACTGACTTCTGCGAAATTTGAGCGTCGTTTACCGGTTTCAATCTGCGTGATTCGCAACAACGCTTCGAACACATCGCGCACGTCGTCGAGACCGTCTTTAACGATTTCCAGGGAGTCGAGCGCCGTCTCTCCGGCCTCGTTAGCTCGCATGGCTTCCTCGAGCGGAATCGCAACCCGATTCAGCGGCGCACGAAGATCATGGGCCAGTACCGATGTCAGCTGTTGCAGCGTGCTGACCGAATCCCGCAAGCGATCGAAGGAGCGGTTTGCCGACGACGCTAGTACATCGATATCATCACTACCCTGAACGCTCATTCGGGCGTCGAGGTCCCCTCTGGACACATCTCGGACCACCCGGGCAAGCCCGCGCAAACGGTTACGCAGTTTCCACGATTGGTTCAGGCTGATGATCAGAGCGGGTATCAAGCACAAAGGCACCAACCACAAAAACAAATTAACGATGCCTGCGCAGATCGCATCGACCTCATACAAACTGCGACCGAAGACCAAACAATTATCGCCGCGTTGCCGTGCAAGGAAACGGAACCGATCGACCTCCACCTTATCCACCGGTTTCAGGAATACCGTCGCTTGGGATTTGCCCGTACGATGACCCGAAACATCAATCCATCGATCGTAGAACCCTTCGCGGCAATCCAACCCGGAAACGTTACTCGACAAGGTGACCCCTTCACTGTTAATCCAGGCAAAAACGCCTTCATCTCGAATCGGCAGTGAGCGGCGAAATTTTCGTGATATCTCACGTTCTTCATCGGTGAGTGCGGTCTGATTCTGCACCGATACAATGTGACGCTCATTCAGCGCATCCTCGGCTCGATCTTCTAGCTGTGCGACCAGAAACAGCCAGGTGATGACCGAAAGTAAAGATAACGCGAGCAACGATGCGCCTGCAGAGATCAATCCGTTACGCAGCGCAACGTCGGATAAGATTCTTCGCATCAGGCGCTTCGCAAACGACGACGCGATCATCATAAGTTGTGCCACAAATTGGAATAAAAAATCCGCGCCGGAACGGACCCAAAGGAACAACATCACTCGCGTAGTTTCACTCATAATTTGAAAGGTATCAGGAATGGTGAAAAGCCGCCATCAATTCTCCGCGTCATCGAGTCCATTCTTCATTACAGTTAGCAGAAATCGTGATACTCGTTGCGGCGTCGACTCGCCAATACCGTATAAAACAATGCATTCAATCGAACCTGTGACACCAATCTTCTACCCCATCACGGCTCAGACTTGCAGCCACGAATGCGCCAGTTGTATGATGACTCGATGTTCTCTGAAGATCAGCAAAGTTCAGCAAAAGAGCGCCGTCGAACACGAATAGCCACGTGTCTGGCCGGAGCCTTCGTGCTGAGCGTGCTGCTGTTGACCGAATTCCGCGGCGCGTTGTGGCCCGATGGGTCTCTGGAACAGCAACCCTCCGCTGACTTATCTGACGAACCAATCATTAGTCCAGTGGAGAGCCTGTTCGCCAAGCACCGAGCCACAGAACCCACCTATCCATTACCCAGCTTTATCGCCGAACAATTGCCCTCGGGAAGTTACCAGAATGTTCGCGCTCAACTGATACGTAACACGGTGTCGGCGGTTGAAGCGGGTAACCGGCTGGCGTTGGCGCAATCGTTGGCCCTGCTGGGAGCGGCGACGCTTGCGGAGAACGATTTGGCTAGTTCAAGGGTGTATCTGGACGAAGCGCTCGAGGTGTACGAACTGGAAGACGATCAGATCGGTATCGGCAGTGTGGAATTGCTGCGCAGTCGCGTCGAAAGCGTGGCACGGGAGAACGCTCGGGATGCGGCGAGCGCACACGATGTTATCCAAATCTCGGCGTGGATGATCGTCAAACAACGATTTTACGATGCCGAGGAATCCATTCAATCAGCCATTGCTGAGAATCTGCGGCTGGATCGCTACGGCGCCGCGGCTGCAGGCTACGAAATGCTGGAACGCGGGTACGCGTCGGTGGGAGACACCTTCGCAGCGGCTGAGGCTGCCATACAGGCGGTGCGTTTGCACGCGGCTTCAGGGCGTGTTCAGCAAGCACAAACCATTGCCCAACGGCTTCAGGCGAACGGTTTGGGTTGGGCGGAAACCGAGCAACTGCAGCGCGATATTGATCGCGCCGCCGCTGACTACACACGGTCTGTACACGAAATCAGACGCGCACAAGACTATGAACATTTGTACCGACGCCTGCTGGCCGCCGGGGACCCGGTGCAGGCGTGGCAATTTCGGGCAAAAGCCAACGACTCGCTGGCGTTGGCTTCCAAACGTGCCATGCACCGCAGGCAGACCGGCATTGTCGCCCTACTGTACAACTCAAACCAGAACCGCCGCGCCGCGAGCGAATCCTTGGAACGCGCCCGGGCGATTTTCTCAAATCAATCTCGCAACGATGTGCTCGAGCACATTGACAGGGCTCAATATCAGATATGGTGAACTAATCGCTGTAGTTACGATATCCGCGGATTATCGGGTTATCAAAAAAGGCGGTATCATCGAGCTCGCCCATTTCTTCCGTCAATTCCTGTACCCCCGCCCTATGTCAAACCTCATCACGATTCTTAATGGCCCCAATCTGAATCTGTTAGGCATCCGCGAACCGGAACTTTACGGCGCCGATACGCTGAGCAAGGTATCGACCCGATGCGAACAAGTCGCCGGCGAGCTGGGCCTTAGAACGGTGCTCAAGCAGACCAATCATGAGGGCGAAATGATCGACTGGATTCAAGCCGCTAGAGACGACTCTGCCGGTGTTATCATTAATCCGGCGGCTTGGTCACACACCTCGGTGGCGATACTGGATGCTCTGAACACTTTTGAAGGCCCCGTAATAGAAGTACATATCTCTAATATTCACGCACGAGAGCCTTTCCGGCATCATTCTTACGTTTCCAACCGCGCTAACGGCGTTATCGCCGGCTGCGGCGTGCAAGGCTATGCATTCGCGGTACAACGTCTCGCCACTCTCTTGTCCTGATTACTAAGCCAATGACGAATGACTCGACCAC
>CALFBL010000359.1 GCA_937951695.1 uncultured Granulosicoccaceae bacterium
AGCGTCTTGCCCTCATTTAGATCGCGTTGCAAAACTGTTGGCATACTCAGCTCATTGACGTCCATAATGCCGATCTGGACCTGTGAGTCCGCGGGCCACGCCAGTGCTAATGCATGTAGATCCCCGCCCTGCTCAACGCTGCCCGCCAGAGCTTCACCCATTGTTCGATAGGGCGCCAGTCGATCGGCCTCATCCGGTTGCCATTCGATAAACAACCGATCCAGCGTCCAGCCAAAACCTATGGTCGCTAAAAGCACAACCAACAACAGCGAAATGCCAAGACGATGCACGAGATCCGCTGCCTACCAGGCATCAGGGGCAAGCAGATATCCCTTTCCACGAACCGTTTTGATTCTTGTCGGTGCGCTGGCGTCGTCGCCGAGTTTTTTGCGTAAACGTGAAATACTAATGTCAATCGAACGATCCAAACCGTTGTACTCAATACCCCGCATTTCAGTCACCAGGATATCCCGACTGACCGGCGTGCCGGCTGAACGTGCCAGTAACGTCAATAAGTCAAACTCGTGTGACGACACAGGCACTGCCTCATCGTTCAGTGTCAGGTTGCGCGATACCGGATCGATAAAAAGAGCACCGATACCAATGGCGAGCTGTTCGCTATCGGGAGCGTCACGACGCAGCAACGCATTGATTCTAGCCAGCAATATTTTTGGCCTTACCGGTTTTGACAAGTAATCATCAGCCCCCGTGTCAAGACCCATCACTTCATCGCTTTCACTGCCCAGTGCCGTTAACATCAGGATCGGTTTTTTGTAGAACTCCCGCGACAACCGACACACATTTAGCCCATCTACGCCAGGCAACATCACATCCAAAACCACCAGATCGGGCTCATCGGATCGAATCAATTCCAGCGCTTTATCACCTCGAGATGCTACGGTAACGCAATAGTCGTGCTTGGTTAGGTAATCTGCAATCCAGTCAGATAGGGATGCATCGTCTTCTACCAACATGATGTGGAACTTGCTGTTTTTGTCTGTTGTCATGGCGAGTTTAATACGTTCAGAATAATCTCCAGTTTCGACGCACTCGTCGAGAATCATAAATCCACGAGACACTGACCTGAACAGAACCGTAATTTGCGTCAAGCTCGTCTTCGAATCGCCACGTCGTGGTTTCAGTCAAATATAAGCTGGCGTCAAACGAACCGCTTAGCGCATCCTCCCAGCACTCGCCTGCACTGTTCTGATCACTAACCAGACAAGCACTGATCGGTTGTGTCGATTCCCACTCAATGAACAGCTTAACAAAACAAGGCAGGCCCTCGCGTAACGTGATGCAACTGGAAGGGCGTGCCCTTAGTACCACCTCTGGCATCTCGACAACCACCTGAGGGGCGAGATTCTCCGAGCTACCCGTGCTATCGAACAACAGATTAGAGTGGGCAAACAGGGCACTGACCCAGAGCAGGCCAGTGCAGAGCATCGCGCAAAAACGGTATTTATGTCGCATCAGTGGACGAAGACCAGCAATTCGGAGGCGTCTTGGCATAGGAGACCTCCGACAAACCGGCTATCAGAGTGACTCTTAGGCGGCGCCCCCTGAGCATGCAGTTCCCCTGGCCAAAGAAGCCGCATCTGGCCTGCACTATCGTGCCTGTCGACTTTGAGAGTCAGTAGTGTAATGGGTGCAATGTAGTGCGACCAGAACCTTTGCATTTGGTAAGAATACTCAGAGGTAGTCTGTAAACACGTGTTTAACGATTACAAAAGCTTAAATACCGTAAACTTAGACCCATCATAGTTAAGAGGTTTTGCTAACCATGGTGGACGCTATCACCTTATTGAAGCAGGTCTACTTATTCAAGCATCTGGACGAACCTGTCTTAAATGCCATCGCCGCACAAGCCCGCGAAGTGAGCTTTAAAAAGAACGCCATTGTGATGACCGAGGGCGACGTTGGCGAGACAATGTATGTTATACGCAGCGGCTCAGTCAGAGTATTCGTCAGTGACGCTGATGGCAAAGAGCTAATTCTATACCTCCAAGACACAGGTTCAGTAGTTGGAGATATAGCCTTACTCGATGATGCACCTCGTTCTGCCTCTGTAACGGCAATGGAGGCCACAACCGCACTGATGATCAACAAGCAGAGTTTTCTGCATTTATTGCGCGAGCACCCCGATCTTTCCATTGGCGTCATCCGCTCACTGACTCAACGCTTGCGGGAAGCGACCGAGAGCAGCCGCCGCCTTGCTTTGGATAACGTCTATCAACGCTTAACCGACAAACTCACTGAGCTAAAAGTGACTAACAGCAAAAATGAAGATCATTTGCCGCGAAAGTTCTCGCACCAGGAACTTGGCAACATGATCGGCGCGTCTCGCGAGATGGTTGGCAAAGTCATGGCCGAACTCATCAAAGGTGAATACGTAGATGTCGATGATGGAATTTTATACCTGCGCAAAAAATTTCCGAAAGACTGGTAGCTCGCTGCGTTAATCAGCCTCATCATGGCGCGCATCCTCAGCGCTGTGCCTGTCTTTTGTCTTAGCGCCGGATAGCTGATCATCACGAGCAAAGCGCTCATGCGGTAACACGACATCTCCGCTGTATGGTCGAAACGCGGTGGTGGGCAACCAACGGCTAAATTCATGACCGTACAGCTCCCAGACAGTGACAAACAAGGCTGCAATGATTGGCCCAATAACAAATCCCATAAAGCCGAACAACAGCAGCCCGCCCAAAGTGCTGAAGAAAAT
>CALFBL010000360.1 GCA_937951695.1 uncultured Granulosicoccaceae bacterium
GCTCGTGCCCGGCGACATTATCGTCAGTGGAACACCCACGGGAGCGGGTGCACGATTTGATCCACCCCGATTTTTAGTCCCGGGCGACGACATTGAAGTCAGTGGCGAAGGCATCGGGGTATTGAAAAACGGCGTGGTAGACGAAGCATGAGCCTGAGTGCCGAACAAGTGGCTGAGGCTGCCACTGGGTTGTTCGAAGCTGAGCGCAGCGGTAAACAATGCAAGCTGTTAAGCCTTGAGTATCCTGGTATGACGCTCGACGATGCTTATGCGGTGCAAGCAAAGTTGGTCTCGTTAAAGCAGCAGGCGGGCGTTCGTGTTATCGGGCGAAAAATCGGTCTGACGTCCAAAACCATGCAACGAGCACTGAACATTGAAACACCCGACAGCGGTGTGTTGTTCGATGATATGCAATTTGAGTCGGGCGCGATGGTTCCGGCAGGGCGTTTTATCGAAGCGCGGGTGGAAGCTGAAATTGCGTTTGTCATGGGTAGCCCGTTAAGCGGTGCTGACGTTACCCGAGATGAGGTTAGAGCCGCCACCGATTACGTGGCAGCGTCGTTGGAGATTCTGGACACGCGCATAGTGCGCAAGGACGCAGTATCCGGTCAGCCTCGAATCATCGTCGATACCGTGTCCGATAATGCGGCGAACGCAGGCGTCGTATTGAGCGATGCTCATCATCATGTTGATGCGTTTGATCTTCGTACGGTGGGTGCGATTGTCAAGCGCGACGGCGTGGTTGAGGAAACCGGACTGGGTGCTGGCGTGCTGGACGATCCGTTGATTTCCATGGTGTGGTTGGTGCAGCGCCTTGGGCAATACAACGATGGCCTGCGTGCAGGCGATGTGGTGCTGTCCGGATCGTTCATACGGCCAATAGAAGCACCGCCGGGCAGTCGGTTTGAGGCAGATTTTGGTGAATTCGGCGCTGTGTCGATTGGGTTTGACTGAACGCAGGTTGCGTGCTCGTGCAGATCGCCCGGCACAGATTCATTGGTTGATGCCCATCTGCGCGAGAGCGGAACACTCTGGTGGCCTACAGAGCTAGCTTGCGGACGGAAGAGATCAGTCTGTCTACAGCGGCTTGGATCATCTCCGCCGACTGTACGCCTTGAATCGTGTCGACGTGTTTGCCCGAGCTGTCGAACATCAGTAAGGTGACTGTGGCGGATCGGTATTTCGATTGCAGCGCTTTACCCTCGGCTGTGGTGACGTCCGCCAGTCGGTAATGAATCGAGCTGTCCGGCAACTTTCCTACGATGTTTTCGGTTCGCAACTTCAGGCTTCTGCATTTTGGGCACGCCGGATCGTGAATTTGCACGATGGTCGGGGTACCGTCGCCGAGTACAGACAAATCATGCAGAGTTTTCTGGCGTTTATCGTAACTCGCGATAGCGACCCCGCCGCCGATCACACCGACGGCACCCAAGCCCAATGACAGGAATTTACGTCGTTGTTTGTCGAGTTTCTTCATCTTTTCGCAAAACCTTTGTTAGTTGATCCACGATACATCAATGGAAACAGTCTCTGGAGCAAGACACACCTCGTCATTGCAGGCCTGGATCTGTACGTTAAGTGGCAACCTTGAGTCGTTGATGTCATCGCCGTCCACCGATACCAGTAGAGAGACTGTCTCTGCAAACAACGACAGTTTAGAGCGTTCAAACCCGAGCTCTACGAACACGGGATCCGGGAACGAGACATCGTTCAATGCCACCGATTTCGGATCACCCGATGTCACAGCGGTGGGAATCAGATAATCCTGGACCGGTTGGTTGGAATTGATGTGCCAGCCAGGCTTCATGCGGATCTGCACCTCAGCGTTGTTGTCGCCGCGCTTTCGTGCCGAGACGTGCACAACGCCACGAGCGGCGTACTGGTGTGGCCCGGATTCGCCGAACAAGTGCTCACTGGCGCTTTTGAGTAAATAGAAATAACCGCCGGGCTGGGCTACCAACTGGCCAGAGAAAGCGGCGATGGTTTTGTTGGCCTGATCTGCAAAGCGTTCTTCTCCAGTACGTTTGTACAATTTCGCTAAGGCTCGTAACGCCACGGAGTTACCCGAGGGTATGGATGAGTCGTGCAAGTCTTTTGGCCGTACGGTTAATGCGGTTCCGGAAACAACCGATTCGCCCAAGAAAAACCCACCGTGCTCATCGTCCCAGAATCGTTCCACCATCTGGTCCACGATGGCCGAGGCTCGTTCCAGCCAGAGCTCGTCTCCCGTTACGTCGTAGACCGACACCAAGGCTTCAGCCAGATAGGCGTAGTCGGTCTGTTTGGCTGCTACAGAGACGTCGCCGTCAAAGGACGTGCGCCACAAGGTATCCTCATCGGTTCTGACCTGCTCCCACAGGTTTGTTGCCGAGCGTACTGCGATATCGACGTAGCGCGGCTGTTGCAAGGCAAAACCGACTTCGGCAAACGCATTGATCATAATAGCGTTCCAGGCCGTGATAATTTTATCATCGCGCAGCGGAGGAACGCGCTCATAGCGGGCGTTACGAAGCTTGACGGTGATGGCTTTGCGTCGTTCGGTGAATGCGTCGATCGACATGCCATTCTCTTCAGCGAATTCGACAAAATCCGCAGGCCGATGCAGTATGGTCTTGTGTTCGAAGTTTCCAGAGTCAGTCACCCCCCATAACTGTTCTGCAAACTTTGCATCCGCTTCGTTCAACACCTCTCTCAACGTCTGTGGAGACCAAAGGAAAAAGGTGCCTTCTGCGCCCTCTGAATCGGCATCGGTGGCGGAGTAAAACAGACCATCCTCGTTCATCATCTCGCGTTCGACGTAGTCGAGAATGTCACGCGCTGTGGCTGCGTGATCGGCGTCTCCGCCCATAACATACGCTTCCGAATAAGCCCGCGCCAGCAGGCCCTGGTTGTACAGCATCTTTTCAAAGTGCGGCACCAACCAGGCAGGATCCACCGCGTAGCGATGAAAGCCACCGCCGATCTGATCGTGGATGCCACCGGCCGCCATGCGGCCCAGAGTAAAGTTCACGGCATTCAGTGCGGTTGTGTCACCTCGAGATCTGGCCTCGTTTAGCAGAAACAGTAAGGCCGATTCTTGCGGAAATTTTGGAGCTCCTGAAAAACCGCCTTCAAAATCATCGTGTCGGCGCAACAATAAACTGCTCGCACGTGTGATCACTTTCTCGCCAATTTCCTGCGCTTGTTGCCCTAACGACTGGGCGCGATTCAGAGCCTTCGATACTTGAGAGGCAGTGTCCAGTAACTGGCTTTTATTGTCGGTCCAGATGCCGTCCACTTGATCGAGTAGCCTCGAGAACAACTCGGGTGGAATGTAGGTCGCGCCGTGGAATGGCCGGCCTTCGGAATCGGTAAAGTTTGACATCGGCCAACCGCCCGAGCCGTTGATCAGCAAGACCGCACTCATGTAAAGCGAATCCACATCGGGCAGTTGTTCACGATCGACTTTGATCGAGATAAAGTCGTTGTTCATTTGCTCAGCGATGGCTTCGTTTTCAAAGCTCTCTCGCTCCATTACGTGACACCAGTGACAGGTGGAGTAACCAATAGACAGAAAAATCGGTTTATTGTCTGCTTGTGCACGCACGAACGCCTCTTCTCCGAACGGGTACCAGTTCACCGGATTGTGCGCGTGTTGCAGAAGGTACGGCGATTTTTCAAGGATAAGGCGATTGATGTACTTTGGCTGACCGTTTGCAATAAAGTGTTCGGTTCGGGGCTTGTAGCTGTCGCCCTTGGATTCGTATGCTTCAAGCAGCTTGGGTGATAATTGCGGGTCTTCGTCAAGCGCCACGATAGGCGTGGTCAAATTCGCATCACTCGCGGCTAAAGCCCACGGCATCGAGAGTGTTAGCACGCTGCAAAGCAATGCCGATGTGTAAAACAGGCGTTGAGTCTTCAATCGATTACCTTTTCCATTCATTACCCAACTGTTCGTTTATACGCTTTTTTACCCAGCGATTGATCACTGTGGTGGCACCCGCCGAACTGAGCCTAGCCGTCGCGCTGCCCAGTGTTAGACATTTTCGTGTAATCATTAAGGCGTGTTTGCGGATGCCGTATTACCGGAGTTTGCTAAGGACTGTTCGACCCTATGACGCCTGTGAGTAACGCCAATCGATAGGACACGTAATCGATCAGTAGGTTTCGTTCAATTTGAAAATCATTGAAAATCACTTTCCGACTTGGATCGATCAGCACAAACCATGGGATTCCACCGCCGCGATAATTTCGCATTGTGATGGGCCATTCCCGGGATTCAGGAACGCCTTGAAGGGGTCTGGGATCGATACTATTTACGCAAACGATCGTCCAGATCAATCATGAATCACTTCCGTGACGGTGAGTTTCTGCAATAGCGCCTTTCACGACGCTTGACTACGATCAGCACGAGGACCGTAGAACTGAACCTCAATGCCAAGACTGGAAGGGTTTGCTGGACAGACTGGAGTTAAAATAGCGCGGATCATTGGTGACTTCCTGGCCGATCCAACCGGGGAGTTCGATGGGCTGGTCTTCGTGCTCCAGCTCGACTTCTGCGACGATCAGCCCAGCGTTGTCCCCCAGAAATTCATCCACCTCCCACACCAATCCGTGATGCAGTATTTTGCGGCGATATTTCTCGATCACACCACTCTCACAGAGTGCCAACATTGCTCGTGCGTCAGCGACCGGTATGGCGTATTCAAATTCCGCACGCGTCGCCCCGATGGTTGGCCCTTTGACCGTCAGTCTGCCTTCATTGCCCGCTATTCTGACTCTGACCGTTCGAGCCTTATCGCGATTCAAGTAGCCTTGACAATAGAGAACCGGTTCGGCCCTTCGCCAGCTTGCATGACGGTCCTCCTGACAGGTAGGTTCTGATTCTGTTAACAAGAACTTGCGTTCAATTTCTGTTGCCATTGTGCGCTCCGCTTTCCAACCTGACTCTAAACCCCAACCCAACCCAACTCCAACTCCAACCCAACTCCAACTTCCAACCCTAAACCGAGGCCAAGCAACTAGCAGCCGTTTTGCACAGTGGCTCAGCCCCTATTTTGATCTTTCTGCGTATACAATATATCAACTCCGTCGCCGTGAGCCTAAATAAACGTAAAGCGAGCGAGCGGTGTAACGTCTGTCGATTCGGGGAGGAACTACGGATATTGGAAGGTGGGGCCGATGTCGAGAGCGTGTTTTACTTTGCGCAATTCAACGCGGCGTCGGTCTTTATTAACGTACGGTTGTAGAAGTAGTGACGACTTTATAAAGCATATTTTTTGCGAAATAGGTCAAAGTGCCTGCGACGTGCTTACATGGGTATCAGGATAAAAACTATGAGTCACAAAGCAGACGCGGGAAAAACTCTCCCGGTCATCGACTTAAAAACCCACAGCGGTGAGACTCTACAAACCGGTGCTGCGACAGGCCGATGGCAACTACTCGTGGTGTATCGAGGTAAACATTGTGGGCGCTGCAAGCCGTACCTCAATCAAGTGGAAGCGATGCAGAAACGCTGGAACGACGCAGGCTTCGATGTGATGGCCGTATCGGCTGACACAGCGGAAAAAGCCAGCGCCGATGTTGCCGAGTATGGCTGGACTTTCCCGGTTGGCTGCAATTTGTCTGAGGCAGATATGCAAGCCATGGGCTTGTACATCAGCGATCCGTTGACGCCGACAGAAACCGATCGCCGATTTGCCGAGCCAGCGGTGTTCTGCCTGCGACCCGACGGCACGGTGCAAATCGCTGCTATCTCCAATGGCCCGTCAGCGCGTCCGGATCTGGAAGCGTTACTCGACGGGATGATTTTCACCATTGACAATGAGAAGCCCGTGCGAGGCACGGTGAATTACTAGTGACACGTTCTGCCGGCGTGGATCCAGATTTCAATCCCATCTCGCATTACACTGTGTTTTACGCAAATGATTAAAAAAGGTCGAGTGCACATCAAACGGTGCATCCACTGGAAAGGCATTTACGTTGTCCAGGTGGCGCAGTGTCCAGCCGAGCCGTAAATCAGTCACAGCTATCTCGGTCGGTTCTTCCTATAAAGCGGGCGTCACACCTCGTAACTGCTACTCGATACAGCGCCACCTGTGCCGGTCCAATTAGTGTGGAAACGTTTGTCACCTTCACCCAAGCGTTGATAGGTATGAGCGCCAAAGTAGTCACGTTGTGCTTGCAACAGGTTATGCGGCATGACCTCGCTGCGATAGCCGTCGTAAAAGCACAGCGCGGACGTCATGGCAGGCATGGCAACACCTTGGGTGATACCCACGGCCAGTACCTTACGCCAGTTGGGTTGAGCTTTCGCGATGGCGGCTTTGAAAAAATCGTCCAGTAGTAAATTGGTCAACTCAGGGTCTTTATCAAACGCATCTTTAATGTTGTCAAGAAACGCTGAACGGATGATGCAGCCGCCACGCCACATTTGCGCGATCGCCCCGTAATTGAGTGACCAGCCGAATTCATTGGCCGCAGCCCGCATCAACATATAACCTTGCGCATAAGAGACAATTTTTGCTGCGTACAGCGCATCACCTAAGGGAGCAACCCATTCCTCGCTTGGCAGATTCGGGGTATCGACTGGACCGTTGAGTATTTTGGACGCTTTCACTCGTTCCTCTTTCAGGGCGGACAAGCATCGAGCAAATACGGCTTCGCCGATCAATGTTAATGGAATACCGTACTCCAATGCGTTGATGCCGGTCCACTTACCGGTGCCTTTCTGCCCTGCTTTGTCCAGCACAGTGTCGACTACGTAATTACCGTCCGCTTTAAAGCCC
>CALFBL010000361.1 GCA_937951695.1 uncultured Granulosicoccaceae bacterium
TGCGGCATGGACGATCAGGCGCTGGAATTTTTCGCTTGGGGCGCACGCTCATGGGTATGCGCCGGATCAAACTTCGCACCTGAAGCTCATATCGCAATGTATCGAGCCTGTGCGGTAGAAGGGGATTTCAGCAAAGGCCGCCGCATCATGAATGCCATGCTGCCATTGATGCGCGTGCTGGAGCAGGGAGGCAAGTTTGTTCAATGCATTAAACATGGCCTAACGCTTCGGGGTATTGATTGCGGCCCACCACGAAAACCGTTGCAGCCGTTAAACAAGGATGATAAGCGCACCTTGGCAGAGACCATTCGAACCATGAACACCACCATCGATCGAATTACCGCGGAGACAAGTTCATGAGCGATTTACTGACCCACGAAGAGTATCAAGCTCTGGCAACGTCTATCACTTTGCCAAAGGCTGCGTTTATCGACGGAGGGTACCGGGCGGGCGCAGGCTCGGTATTGAACAGCATCAACCCGGCGACCGCGAAAACCTTAGGTGACATTGCAGCCTGTAACGCCAGCGACGTTGATTTCGCCGTGCGCAAAGCGCGTGAAGCGTTTGACCAGGGACACTGGCGCAATCAAGCACCCGGTTGCCGAAAACAGGTGTTGATTCAGGTTGCCAAACTCCTTACCCGTAACCGACGAGAGCTCGCTGTTATCGAATCGCTGGACAGCGGTAAACCCATCGCCGATTGCGAAACGGTGGACATTCCGGAGACCATACAAACCATTCTCTGGCATGCGGAATTGATTGATAAACTCTACGATCAAACAGCGCCCAACAGAGAGGATTCGTTGGCGGTAATCGTGCGTGAGCCGATCGGTGTGGTCGCAACGGTTTTGCCGTGGAATTTCCCGCTACTAATGCTTGCTTGGAAGATCGCCCCAGCGCTTGCCGCGGGTAACTCAGTGATCGTAAAGCCTGCGGAACAAACCTCGTTTAGCGCGCTACGAATCGCCGAATTGGCCACCGAAGCCGGTGTGCCTCGTGGGGTATTGCAAGTGTTACCGGGGACGGGAGAGGCGGTGGGTGAACCGCTTGGACGGCACCCGGATGTCGATATGGTGAGCTTTACCGGATCAACCGAAACTGGTCGTCGGTTTTTGCACTACGCCGCTGACAGTAATTTGAAAAAAGTTGTGCTCGAATGTGGCGGAAAGAACCCCGCTATTGTGCTCGAAGATGCTGAGCACTTGGATCTGGTGGCAGAACATGTGGTCAACGGTGCGTTTTGGAACATGGGGGAGAATTGTTCTGCCACTTCGCGTTTAATCGTCCATAAAAATGTGAAAGACAAACTGCTGGAACACATCGTCGCCCGCTGCCGTGAGTGGCGCACCGGGGATCCACTCGATCCCGCCAACCGAGTCGGGGTCTTGATCGATGCAGACCACGTTAAAAAAGTGTCGAACTACTTAACACCTGGCGACAGCATACGCACGTTAATTGGCGGGGAATTCGACGGGGCGTATTTAGCTCCCACTGTGTTTGATAATGTCCCAAGCGATCACCCATTGGCAGTGGATGAAATCTTTGGCCCCATCCTGTCGGTTGTCACCGTCGCCTCTACCGATGAGGCCTTACAAGTAGCCAACGCGTCAGCCTATGGCTTAAGCGCGAGCGTCTTCTCAGCCAATGGCAAACAGGCCCTGAAAGCCGCAAGAGCGATACAAGCGGGAACGGTGACGATCAACTGTTACGGCGAAGGCGACATCACCACCCCATTTGGTGGTTACAAACAGTCCGGATTCGGCGGCCGCGATAACAGTCTGCACGCGCACGATCAATACACCGAGCTAAAAACCATCTGGATAGATCTCACCGACGCCGCCGATTCGGATCAAGTCGTATGAACGCCGGATCCATCGGGACCGAGCTTCCTGAAGGTCGCACACGGCGTGGTGGGCGGGCTGCACTGCGCAAAAAACGCGCACAGCGCGACACCACGATGTTACCGTCGTTGAAACGCCGACTACCATTGACTGAACCGCTATCTGCAGAACAAGTTGAAAAAATCGATAACGCTTCCATGGCTATTCTGGAAGAGGTGGGGGTAGTCTTTCGCGACCACGAAGCCATTGCACACTGGAAGTCAGAGGGCGCCGATATTCGCGATGGCGATCGGGTGCACCTGGATCGCGCCTTAGTTCGAGAGCTCATTAAAACCATCCCAGCAGAATTCACTTACCACGCACGAAACCCGCAACACCACCTGCCGTTCGGTAACGATCACAGCATCTTTGTCCCCATGACTGGGGCCCCGTACCTACGCGACCTTGAAGACAAACGTCGAAACCCCACACTAGACGATTTGGCAAATTTTCACAAACTTGCGCACATGTTGCCCTCGATGCACTCCAGCGCTCACCACATTGTCGAACCGATGGATCATGTGGTCGCCCACCGTCACCTTCGTATCACCTACTCGTCCATGAAGCATTCGGACAAAACCTTCATGGGCATGACCACTTCCGGCAAGAACGCCGAAGATGTGCTGGACATGTGCGCGATCCTGTTCGGTGACGATTTTCTCGACACACACCCGGTAGTCACCGGTAACTGCAACGGTAACTCTCCGCTGGTGTGGGACGAAACCATGCTCTCAGCCATGCGAGCTTTTAACCGGCGCAATCAACCCGTGTTGTGTTCTCCGTTTGTGTTGGGAGGGGCTAATACGCCAGCGTCGACCGCTGCGGCTGTAGCGCAACTGAACGCCGAAGCCCTGTCCGCGTTGGCCTACACACAAGTGGTCAGAAAAGGCTGCCCGGCTATTTACGGGCACTACCTGTCAACGGTATCGATGGCGTCAGGAGCGCCAATGGCGGGAACCCCGGAAATCAGCTTGATGAATTTTATGATCGGGCAGATGGCACGTCATTATGATATTCCATGGCGTACTTCAAACACGCTAGGAGGAGCCAAGACGTTTGACGCTCAAGCTGGCTACGAGAGCGCATCGACCTTGATGGCTGTCATGTTATCGGGTGCGAATTACCTCTGGCACTCCGCGGGTTGGAACGAGGCTGGGATGCATTGTTCGATGGCGAAGTTTGTTGTGGACGCCGAGCAATGCGCCATGGCCTATCGTATGAGCGAGGGCGTGCAATGGGGGGATTTTGATGAAGCCCTGGCGGCGGTTCGAGATATTGGCCCGGGTGGGCATTACCTGGGTCACGCGCATACCTTGGCAACTTTTAAAGACGCGTTTTTTATGCCGCGATTGTTTGATAACAACTCGTACGAACAATGGGTAGCCGACGGCAGAAAAGACATCACCGAACGCGCGCTCATCGAAGCCCAATACCTACTGGACAACTACGATGAACCCAAACTGGACGAGGACATCAATGATGCGTTACTGGACTACATCGCCCGTCGAGAGCGTGAAATTCCAGCCGTTGATGCGCTAAATACTGACCACTGACCAACTCAATCATGCGCGACATCGACAGAGCAGTGCGCCAATTACCCCGCGAGACTGGACCCGCTGCGTGGAACGCATTACTTCCTGAGGCAAAGCCGCGCGCGCAGCTCAACGAGAACCGGCGAGCCGATTGGGTCGTCATCGGGGCAGGGTTTACCGGCTTGTCGGCGGCGCGGCGTTTAGCCGAATTGCATACCGCTGACGATATCGTCGTGCTCGACGCACTGGGCGTTGCCGAGGGTGCCGCCGGCAGAAACTCAGGATTCATGATTGATCTTCCGCATGTGCTCACCTCCGGCGATTACAGCAGCAACGAGGGAAACGATCGGTTCGACACGCGCTTAAATCGCGCCGGTATTGAGTACGCGATGTCGGCAAAGCACGAATTTGGCATGAGCGACGAAGCGATTGCCTTGACCGGGAAAATCAATGGTGCGGTGACCGCCAGAGGCGTTGCCAATAACGACCACTACGCTGCCCTTTTGACCACACTCAATGAACCCTTTGAGCGATACGATAGCTCCGCGATGCGCCAGATTACGGGTACAAACTCCTACGTCGATGGCCTTTTTAACCCCGGTACCGCCATGATTCAACCGGCGATGTTTATCCGCGACTATGCCCGGGCGATTGAAAGTCAAGGAGTGCGCTTGTATGAGCGATCCGCGGTAACTCAAACGACTCGCAGTGGCAGGCATTGGGTTGTGAAAACAGCACAAGGTTCGGTGGAATGTGCGAACGTTATACTGGCTGTGAACGGTCATCTGGAAAGCTTTGGGTATTACGCCCGTCAACTGATGCACATCGTTACCTACGGATCCATGACTCAAAATCTTACACCCGATCAGCTTATACGCTTAGGCGGCCGAGCCCGATGGGCGTTAACGCCTGCAGACCCTCTGGGAACAACGGTACGCCGAATCAGCGGTACCGGTGGTGACCGACTCATTATCCGCAATCGTGTCACGTTCAATCCAACGATGACAGCCAGTGACGCGCAGCTTCAATCGGCTGCACGCGCACACGATCGATCGTTCAAGGATCGTTTTCCGATGCTGAATGATGTGCGCATGGAATACCGCTGGGGAGGGCGCTTGTGCTTAAGCCGAAATGATGTGTCGGTGTTCGGTGAACTCGAACCCGGGCTGTTTGCCGCCTGTTGTCAGAATGGGCTAGGAACGGCGAAGGGCACGATCAGTGGAAAGTTGATTGCAGAGTTGGCATCGGGTCTCGACGGCCATCTGATCGACGACTTAAAACACGCACCGGAACCCACACGACTGCCACCTAATCTGATCGCCCGAATTGGGGTGGGTACTGTTTTACGTTGGGGTGAATGGCGCGCAGGCAATGAGCTTTGATTTTGGCGGTAGCATAGTAGCAGACTACACTGATCAATTCCTAAGGCCGAAAGTACTTTATACAATCTACCCGGGAAATCTCCCACCCCTCATCCAGTGCATTGATAATGCTCTGTGGCAATTCGCCTTGCGTCACCGCGGTAAGATTGGCATTAAAATGTTCTACCTTGCTCGCACCCAGTATCACCGCATCCGATTTTTGGTTGTCCAGCGCTGAGTGATGCACCAACCATCTTAGCGCCGCGGTTGAAGGCGCAATGTTTTCATCCTTGCAGGCGTTTACGAACCTGTCGATCGCCTTGAAATAGTCTTTTTTCCAATAGCGTTTCTGGTATTCCTTATTGACAGAGAAGCGACCTTCATCGGGTAGGGCGGACAAGCTGGTGTGCTTACCGCTTAACATCCCTCCAGCCAATGGGTTATATACGTAGAACGCGATATTGAATTCGTTTAGGCATAGCAGCAATTCGCGCTCGACATCACGCGTCAGCGCGTTGTACATGCCCTGATAGACAGTTGGCAGAGGATAACCCTCTCGCTCACAGATTCGATAAATATCAGCGACCTGCCACGCTGCGTAATTACTTACACCAAACCGCTTGAATCGGCCCGCTAGGTAATGCTCGTTGATTGCAGCGAGCGATTCTTCAATCGGTGTATCCAGGTCAGGCATATGCAGATACAGTAAATCAACTTTATCGACGCAAAGTCTTTCCAACGAAGTGGTGAATTGTTTGTCGATTGAGGTCTTGCCAAGTCCTGAGTCTCTGGGATTCACCTTGGTAGCCAGCAGGCAGTCATCCAACCGACGCTGCTTTTCCAGTTTGCCCAGCAAACGTTCAGTATTACCGCTCACATACATATAGGCCGTATCGAGCTCATTGAATCCGGCCTTTTTAAAAGCGTTTATCATGACCGACGCGTCCTGCTGATCAACCTGATCAGCGAACGTCATACTGCCTAATACAATTTTCATGTTTACCCTTTAACCATCTACATATTGATTATGACAGCGATGACGATCAAAAAAGCTATGAACCATGAGGCCGCGTTCAATCCGTGTATGGTTGGCGCAACCGTCTTATTGGCATTTTCCTGACTCATCGATGACCTATTGCTTTGTTGACCTAGTCGGCTGATACGTTTTTGCTCAGGGCGCAGCCCGTTCCCCAAACGCCGGATCGCGCGTAAACACCTCTTGCAGCATGGGCCGAAAGAACGTCAATGGCTCGCTCTGGTAAGCTGGGTCGAAGCAGTTCTCGTCGTAGCGCTCGCAAAACTCCACGGCCTCGTCGAACCAAGGGTTATCTCGGTAGCGCTCACGGGTGTTTTTATCCAGACCCATTTGCTCACCGTAGTAGTACATCTGGAATACACCGTGAGTCTTTATAATCCAGTACAGTTTTTCATCGACGTAGGGCCGCAGTATAGAGGCCGCCAGTTCACTGTGGCTGTAAGGGGCGAGCTCATCGCCGATGTCGTGAATCAAAGCCGCCACCACATAATCTACCGAACGAGCATCACGATGAGCTCGAGTGGCTGACTGTAACGAATGTTCCAGCCGGCTGATTTGATAACCACTCAATGACTCTTCTAGTTTTTCCAGAGCAGCTTCGATGCGTGCCGGTAACCCCTTCGCGTACTGAATTTCCAGACCATCCAGGAACTCATATTCGGCGGATGTACCGTCTTGCATTCGTGTAAAGCTAATTGATTTCATTGACTAATCTCTCGTTAATCGGGTGCTACCACGGGCCGCTTACATAGTCTAAACACATCATCAATGTGGCTACGCGCACATTGGGTCGGTATTGTACGTCTCCCAACGTTCGTTGAACACAGCCTGTGTTGCCCCACTGGCAATGTCGCGACGAGCATTGTGCCAACGTTCAGACCAGTGCTCTGCATTGCTCAACACCGCATCGGGTGTTTGAGTTGATCTTGCCAGAAAATCGGGAAAGCAGGTCCGTCCAGTGGTTTGGCCAGATGGCTGATAACGTAAATCAAAACTCCAGCGGATTGAATCGGTTTGATTAGGTCCGGCACCGTGCCAGGTTTTTTTATGCAATAACACGACACCACCAGCACCGACAGCAAGATCCACCGGCTGGTGATCCGACACCAGCGGCGATGGGATATAGATCTCCCCTGTGCCCGTGCTGCCCGGACAGTGTTTGGCCAAGTCAGGCCAGCGGTGACTGCCGGGAATAGCGCGCATGCAACCCATCTCGGGTGTTGCATCGCTCATGGCCACCCAAACGGTCAAAATAGCGGACGCCTCAGCGTCGGCTAGCACAACCGCGGCATCCTGATGCCAGCCCGTCTGCGCTATATTCGAATTGCCCTGGCCCACAGCGTTCAAAGCACGCTCTGGAGGTTTGATACGAGTGTGCTGCACCGGGTTGGACACCACTTCGGGGCCTACTATGGATTCTGCAATATCCAGAATGGCGGGGTGGGTGAGTAAATTGAAGACCGCGGGGCCGGCGTGGAAACCGGAGGAATCGGACAAATCGTGGCTCAGCGGTAGCGAGATGTCGAGAAACTCGTACGCATCCGGATCAGTCGTAATCAGCCGGGTAAAACGTTGTTCAAAGCTCATCGATTCCCACGCCGTATCGGCATGACCCCGATCCCGGCCTAGGGCATTTATAAGCGCATCGTACTCTGAGACGATCGGCGCTCGATCCGATTCGCTCAGCACGTTTTGAAGAATCAAAAAACCGTCTTGTTCAAAATCCGCAATCTGTTGCTGATCCAGTTTCATGGTGAACCCCAAGTCCATATCTCACTAATCGAACCCAGTTTTTACCATGTTCTTTTCCTGTCGTAGCAAACAACTTGCTCGATTTATTCCTCGTCGAATACAGTTCTTAAAAGAGCGGCGCCACTTGTGCCGCGATGCGCTCAGTGCGGTGATTGTTTGGGGTACCATATGGGACAACTTCTGCTGCATGCGTACCTCATCCGGCGAGAACCTAATTACGGCGAACCCTTTGCTCGAACCCCTTCTCATCAGTCATTTGCCATTAGCGATCGCCGCGTTTTGCATCGGGCTATCCAAAGGGGGGCTGCCAGGCGTGGGAATGATCGCGGTGCCGCTGATGGCACTGACGATGTCGCCGATCAAGGCTGCAGCACTTGTCTTGCCGATCTTCATTTTGTCGGACATTGTGGCGGTGTATCTGTACCGGCATAATTTTGATCGCGCGAATCTTCGAATCTTGATACCGGCTTGCCTGCTTGGCGTGGGCCTCGGCTGGCTGACCGCATCGACGGTCTCCGATGACTGGGTAGCGCTGATGATCGGCTTGTTGGGCGTTGGGTTTTGCCTGAACGTGTGGCTTCGCCCCTACAAAGATCAGAGCGGCAAACCCCCTCGACGCGTAAGCGGTTTGTTCTGGGGCACCTTGTCCGGTTTCACCAGCTTCGTCGCGCACGCCGGGGCTCCGCCTTATCAGATCTATACGCTGCCTCAGAAAATGCCCAGATTGGTGTTTGCCGGAACAACGACGATTCTGTTCGCCAGCGTCAATCTGGCGAAAATAGTCCCTTACGCGATGATCGAACCCTTTACGACGGATATGATAAAAACGTCTCTGATCTTTCTGCCTGTGGCATTGGCAGGAACGTTATTTGGAAAATTAGGAGTACAAAAATTAAGCGATCGGTGGTTTTATCGGTTGGTACAGATCGCGCTGTTTCTGATTTGCATCGAACTCATCGTGAAATCGACCCCCGCGCTGATAAGCGCTTAGTCGAGCTTCGGCCCGTTTAAGACCACTGCCAGCCGATTCAGACGCGGTGGGCGGAAGATCGTCCAAACGGATCAACCTAATTCAGTAGCTTAATTTATCAAATTTACACAACCCAGCTTATATCTATGCCAAATGGCAACAGCATAGAAGCTCTTCGAGCTTTGGATACCGAGATTGAAAAAGATTGCCATATGATTATTGAGCCCGGCATTTTACCGCCCCATTGAAAATGAGGCCGGTAATAACTCAATGGCCAGTTGCAATCCTTGGTTGGTTAAATAGGTAGGAACGAATTATGGTCTAGGTGATATTTTCTCACGTACGAACGAGCTCTCAAATGAT
>CALFBL010000362.1 GCA_937951695.1 uncultured Granulosicoccaceae bacterium
GGAGACGGGCACCGGGCTGAACTGGGTGTCGTTGGAAGAAGGTGTACTACGTGAGCAGGTAACCTCTGACACAGCTACCGGCGGTGGTCAGTACGACATCATCAACATCGGTATGTACGAAGCACCGATCTGGGGCGAGAACGGCTGGATCGAGCCGCTCAACTTTGACGATTCTTACGACGTAGAAGACGTTCTCCCTGCGATGCGTGCCGGCCTGTCGGCTGACGGTACTTTGTACGCAGCACCGTTCTATGGTGAATCTTCTATGGTCATGTACCGTAAAGATCTCACCGATGCGGCTGGCGTAGAGATCAAGGACAACGATTCTTGGGACAACATCCGCGCTGCCGCTCAAGCTATCCACAACCCAGACGAAGGCATTTATGGCATCTGTCTGCGTGGCAAGCCAGGCTGGGGTGATGCAATGGCGTTCATCACCACCGTGGTTAACTCATTCGGTGGTGCTTGGTTCGATGCCGATTACAAACCTCAGCTTGATTCTCAAGCGTGGAAAGATGCGGTTAACTTCTACGTTTCTCTGCTTGGAACATACGGACCTCCAGGTTCAGAAGGTAACTCCTTCAACGAAATCCTGGCTCTGTACAACGAAGGCAAATGTGGCATCTGGATCGACGCTACGATCGCAGCTTCATTCCTCGAAGTTGACGGCGTTGCGTACGCACAGTCACCTAACGAAGGCAACCCTGTAGGCGCTAACTGGTTGTGGGCTTGGGCAATGGCTATTCCTTCCGGGTCACCTAACGCTGAAGAAGCTCAGAAGTTCATCAGCTGGGCCACTTCTAAAGACTACATCCAAGCGGTTGCTAATCACCCAGACTTTGGCTGGGGTTCTGTACCAACCGGCACACGTACTTCAACCTACGAATCAGCTGACTTTCAGGCCGCTGCACCGTTTGCTTCGGCGGAACTGGCTGCAATCGACTCTGCTGCCCCTGACGCCACAGAGCTGAAGCCATATGTGGGTGTTCAATTCGTAGCAATTCCTGAATTCCAGGAAATTGGTAACGCGGTTGCACAAGAAATGGCGGCTGCTCTTTCTGGTGCGAAGTCTGTCGATGATGCGCTTGCTGCGGGTCAAGAAATCACAGATTCAATCATGCGTGAAGCTGGCTACTACTAAGCAGTGGATGTAAAGTAATAGAAAGGCTCGGTGGTCGCCGCCGAGCCTTTTTTTTCCCAAAAATTCATGACGCAAGGGAACTATGATTCAAACTTGGACAACTGACTTTTGTCTTGCATCATTTCTCGCAGCTTGTACCACAGTTAAGGGGCTTCTGAGCCATGTCGTCGAATAGAAAGCTCCCCCGGTTATTACAAACACCTTCTGTCGTACTATTGCTTATCTGGATGATTGTCCCGTTAAGCATGACGTTGTTCTTCTCTTTTATCCGCTACAACTTGAGCAACACACGACGGCCGGAGTGGACCACACCCAGCCTGGACAACTGGCGGGGTTTGGGTAACTACAACTACGTATTAGACAATAACAATTTCTGGCTGGCCGTTCAGAACAGCCTTTTTATCGTCGGTAGCATTCTTGTCCTTACCGTTGTATTGGGCATTATCCTGGCCATACTGGTTAACCGAACTTTCCCAGGCCGCGGTATAGTTCGCGTCCTGTTGATTTCCCCGTTCTTCATCATGCCCGCAGTCAACGCGGTCCTATGGATCAACATGATTCTCGACCCGGTATTGGGTCTGAACGGTATTGCTGTCGACGGCATAAACAATTTTATTCGCGGCTTACACGATTTCCCCGTGCTCGGTTCGTTCTTTGCGCTATGGCCAGAATTTACACCGATATCTTTTCGGTCCACACAGAACTCGGCTTATGCTGTTATTTTGATGGTCGCCTGGCAGTGGACACCCTTCGCCATTCTGATCTTCATGACGTCACTGCAATCAGAAGATGAATCGCAAAAAGAAGCCGCCATTCTCGACGGAGCTGGCGCTTGGTCGCGATTTACAAACTTGACACTCCCGCACCTCGCCCGACCCATCGCTATCGTCGTGATGATCCAAACGATCTTTCATCTGTCTCTGTACGCCGAAATCGAAATCGTAAGCCGCGGCAACGGTAATAAAAATCTGCCCTACCTAATCGGTGAATTTGCCACCAATAACATCGGCGCAGCCAGTGCCACGGGCATATTTGCCGTCATTCTTGCGAACATTGTAGCCATATTTTTGCTGAGTATGATCGGCAAGACGTTGATGGATTAGGGAGAGGAAACTAAATTGGCAACTGTCAATCAACAATCAAACTTTGGAAAAGTGGCCTGGCCCATACTCGCTTGGACCATAGCACTGATTTTTTTCTTCCCGATTTTCTGGATGGTGTTCACCAGTTTTAAAACTGATGCGGACGCGGTGAAGCCGCAGTACCTGTTCAAATTCACTCCGACGCTCGATAACTACGCCAACATGACTGAGAATTACGATTACTGGCGTTTTGCCATTAATTCGATAATTACTTCAGTCTTTGCCACGCTGTTTGCTTTGGCTGTCGGTATACCCGCTGCCTACGCGATGGCGTTCAACCCCGGTCGGCACACCAAAGACGTGTTGATGTGGATGCTGTCAACCAAGATGTTGCCGGCCGCGGCGGTTCTGTACCCCATGACGTTTTTGACCAAAAATTTCCTGCAAATCTACGACACGCATTTTCTGGTCATCTTGGTGCTGTGCTTGATTAACCTGCCCATTGTCATCTGGATGTTATTTACCTACTTCAAGGAAATTCCGAAAGAGATTATAGAAGCAGGAAAAATGGACGGTGTCACCACGTGGGGTGAGATCAAGGACATCCTCATACCGCTTGCTTGGGGTGGCGTTGCGTCTACAGCATTACTGACATTCATCTTTTGCTGGAACGAGGCCTATTGGACGGTACGTTTAACCACGACAGAAGCTGCCACCCTGTCCAAACTGATTGAAGGGAATCGTGCACCGGAAGGGCTGTTTTTTGGCCGCCTGTCTGCGGTGTCAACCGCATCGGTTGGACCGATTGTAATACTGGGTTGGTTCTGTCAGAAGCAGCTGGTTCGCGGTCTAACGTTTGGCGCTGTTAAGTAATCCGTGCGGAATCTGAACCACGCTTAGGTCATTGAATGTCAGCTATGAAACCTCAAATCGAGAAGGTTGATCGAAGCACACGTTCGATTCGCTACATCGAGCACGGGTGGCCGACAAAGCTGTGCCGGTGGCACGCTCATGAAGAGTATGAGCTGCATTTAATCGTAAAGACTCGAGGTAAGGCCTTCGTCGGTGACTACATCGGTGATTTTGTCGCGGGGGATCTGTTTATGACAGGGCCCAACCTGCCCCACAACTGGATTACGTACCAAGCTGAGTCAGAGCCGGTAAGTGTGCGAGACATGCTCATTCAGTTTAGCCACGAGAGTGTCGCGAAACTCGCTGAAGGATTTCCAGAATTCTCGCAAGTACTGCAATTACTTAATCTGGCTCAATCCGGCATCCACTTCGAAGGATTCAACTCAACCTTTGCCCGTGGCCATATGGAGTCCATCCGTGATAATCAAGGTGCGGAACGCATTTTGGCTTTTGTGCGCTTTCTGGTCCGATTGCACGAACATACTGAAAAGAAAACACTCTCAGTGTCGAAAATCAGCCTGCCCGATGGCGCAAGCAAACACGCTCGCATTGCAGCGATAGTCGATCACATCAGCACTAATTTTTCGCAGGGGTATTCAGTGGCTCAAGCGGCAGAGATGGCAAACATGACTGAAATTACGTTCAGTCGTAATTTTGCAACAGTCACGGGTCATAGCTTCGTCGACTTTTTAAATCGAATTCGTATCGGGCACGCGTGTGGAATGCTTTACGCTTGCGACGATCAAATTACGTCGATCGCCCAAAAAGCAGGCTTTAAAAATCTGGCTAATTTCAATCGACATTTCCAGAAAGTAAAAGGAATGACACCGTCTCAATATCGCGAAATCGCGCGCAAGGATTTAGTGTCGAACCAGCAGAATTTCTACGAAAATTAGCGCCCTACCCCACTTGCGCATTACCTTTTTTCATTTCGATTTTTCTCTTTTTTGTCCACCCTCGAATTCGCTAGCCGCTCGTTGCGAATAGTCACCTCATTTGGAGTCCTGATTGCCGGTTTGCCATTGCATAACGTGCGCAAGACCTACATTACCGAACTTGAAGCTATATCTGACCGTACGGTAGCCATCGGCTCTAGAGAAGTGAATGACGTCGCCGCAGCAAAGCGTGGTGTATCGCACGTCTTCGATTCAGAGTGGGATCAACCTCTAAACTAACTGTGCCGCGCCCTTGCTGGCAATCATCCGATACGAAGATGAATGACCGCCAATCTGGCTAATAACTAGATTTATAATGCCGACTTGTGTTAATTTTAAGACTTAGGTAGCAAGCAACGTTCGCTGCCATTTTTTGTACAAGTTTTTAGGAATGTAATGCCGTGACGCGACTGCTGGAAACACAAAAAACTGTGCCAGTTGGTAACCCGGAACTCGACGACTCATGGCTTGGTGATCCACATCATCGTGAATGGCTTAAAACGGACGCCACGAAGCAGCTGGCGTTTTTCAAAAGCAGCGTTCGAATGGATGGCGGCTTTGACGTGCTGGGGTGGGATGGCGCAGCCCTGCCTCGAGCCCCACAAGAGATCCACACAACCACACGATTGATTCATTCGTTTGTTTTAGGACAAACGTTGGATGTGCCCGATTGTGAGCCGATCATTTCCGCAGGCTTAAACTGCCTTTGGAATCATCATCGTGACGCAAAGTTTGGCGGTTACGGATGGTCAGTGATGGGGACCGGCTTAGCCAATGATCGAAAACTCGCTTACGGACACGCGTTCGTCCTGCTCGCAGCCGCCAGTGCTCATGCCGCCGGTTATTCAGACGCAGCACGAATTTTAGACGACATCAGCGAGGTCATTAAATCCAGATTTATTGACATGAGCACAGGGTTACTGATCGAAGAATTCGACCCCGACTGGAAAACCCTCGCCCCCTACCGTGGCTTTAACGCCAACATGCACGGAGTTGAGGCGTTCATCACCGCCTTCGAAGCCACCGGGGATACCCAGTATCTAAAGCTGGCCGACAATATCATCAATTTCTTTGTGGATGAGGTGGCCAGCAACCATCAATGGCGCATACCCGAACACTTTGATGAGAATTGGAAGGTAGACCTGAACTATGAGGGCAATCTTATGTTTCGACCGATGGGGACAACCCCAGGTCATTCCCTGGAGTTCGGTCGTTTAATTTTGCAACACTGGGATCTGTCAGGCAGGCCCAATAACTCGGCTCCGGATAAGGCTCGCAAACTTATCGATACCGCGTTCAACGATGCGTGGCTGCCCAACGGCGGCCTGGCCTACACGCTTAACTACAACGGGCAAATGCGAATTACCGACCGTTATTGGTGGCCAGTTACTGAAGCTATAGGCGCTTACGCTTCGCTGATTAAACTTGACAATAAAACCGAGGATGAAAAGCGCTATCGGCAATTATGGCTCGCAGCGACTGATCTGTTTGTCGATCAAGCCAGAGGCGGTTGGTATCCAGA
>CALFBL010000363.1 GCA_937951695.1 uncultured Granulosicoccaceae bacterium
CGATCCGCTGACAGCATTGAACCCTATGCACGCCGGCATGTCGTTTCACGGCGGTTTTCTGGGGGTGCTCGCAGCGTTTTTCTGGTACGCAAAAAACACCGACCGATCCTTTTTTCAGGTGTCTGATTTGATCGCACCCTGCATACCCATTGGCCTGGGCTTTGGACGCATTGGTAACTTTATCAATGGAGAGCTGTGGGGGCGGCCAACTGATATGCCTTGGGGCATGGTGTTCCCGCACGTCGATAATCTTTCGCGTCATCCGAATCAGATCTATCAATTCATCGGCGAGGGCATCATTCTGTTCGGCCTGATCTGGTGGTTTTCATCCAGGCCGCGTCCGCGCCGCGTGGTCTCTGGCATGTTTTGCATCGGTTATGGCGTGTATCGCGTGCTGATTGAATTTGTGCGTGAGCCCGATCGAGAGCTGGGTTTTGTCGCCTTCGACTGGGTAACCATGGGGCAGTTACTGTCCATTCCGATGATCGCCTACGGCGTGTATCTGATGGTCACAGGCTACGCGATGAACATCATGGATCAGGTACCGGACAAACCGGTTGTGAGCAAAAAAGCGCCTGGCTGATGGCTGAGTTGACACATTTTTAGCGGTAACTATCGATGCAAAAATACCTGGACTTGTTGCAACATGTGATAGAAGACGGTGTCGATAAAGGTGATCGTACCGGTACCGGAACGCGCTCTGTGTTTGGCTATCAAACGCGTTTTGACCTGGCCGATGGCTTTCCGGTACTCACCACCAAGCGACTGCATATCAAGTCCATTATTCACGAGCTACTGTGGTTCTTGGCAGGCGACACCAACGTCAAGTACTTACAGGACAATGGCGTGCGCATCTGGAACGAATGGGCCGATGAACACGGGGAGTTGGGCCCCGTCTATGGTCATCAATGGCGCTCATGGCCCACACGCGATGGGGGCACCATCGATCAGATCGCACAGCTGGTTCATGACATTAAAGTCAATCCGAACTCTCGACGCTTGATCGTTAGCGCCTGGAATGTGGCCGATGTGGAAACGATGGCGTTACCGCCGTGTCATTGTCTGTTTCAGTTTTATGTGGCGAATGGCCAGCTCTCGTGCCAACTCTACCAACGCAGCGCGGACATCTTTTTGGGTGTGCCTTTCAATATTGCAAGCTACGCACTGCTGACGATGATGGTGGCTCAAGTGTGTGAGTTACAGCCCGGGGAGTTCGTGCATACCTTGGGGGACGCGCACATCTACGCCAATCATCTCGAGCAGGTTAATATCCAGCTTACCCGCACACCGGGGCCATTGCCGGTAATGAAAATCAATCCCGACATCACGGATTTGTTTGCATTCAAGTTTGATGACTTTACGTTAGATGGGTACGATGCTGATCCCTCTATTGCAGCGCCTATTGCCGTTTAAGCGAGAGCGGGGAACACCATTATGAACACAAACTCCAGCCCCAAACCAAAGCTCTCCATGGTCATGGCCATGGACAAGAATCGTCTGATCGGTAAAGACAATGCCATGCCGTGGCATATCCCGGGCGAACAGGCTTACTTTAAAAAAATCACGCTGGGTAAGCCGGTTGTGATGGGGCGTAAAACACACGAATCCATTGGTCGTCCATTGCCGGGCCGGCAGAACATCGTGATTACACGAAACCCTGAATGGAAGTCTGAAGGAGTTGACGTGGTGACATCGGTAGAAGCAGCGATTGACTTGGCAAAACAAGCCGACCCGGTGCCAGCAGAAATTATGGTCATCGGAGGTGCGGCTATCTGTGAGCTGGCCATGGCGAAAACCGATCGACTGTACTTAACGGTGATCGATCAACGCTACAAAGGCGATACGTGGCTGAACAGTTATGTACCCGACCAATGGCAAGAGACCTCACGTCAGGACCATCCAGCCAGTGGAGATGTGCCGGCTTTTAGTTACTTGGTTCTGGAACGCCTGTAACGGCGCCGGTGTAAAAGGTCACGTGCAAGGACGCGCCTTGCAAGCGTCCTTACAGGCGTCCCCGATCAACCCAAACACAGCGTTGCTGTTCGACGATGTAGGCTACCAGGCTACCGCCGTACACGCAGCCTCGATCCAATGGAATGATGCGAGGTGGTGCGATGGCGGGATGGGCGGCCCAGTGACCGAATACGATGGTCTCGTCTATGGGCACTCGATTGGGCGTGTTGTACCAGGCGCTAAGCCCTTGTGGCCGTGCGGCGGGTTGCACATTAAACGAAAAATCCAGCGAGCCATCGCTCCAGCAGTAACGCATACGGGTTAGGGCGTTCAGTGCAAAGCGTCGGCGACGCCGCGACGAATCGGCATCACGCCAATGTTCCGGACCATTGCCAAACAGCAGCGGCATACAGCTGTCAACGTCATCAGAGCGCAAAACAGCTTCGAGCTTTTTCGCCTGTTTTTTTGCGGTTTTTAATGACCACATGGGTGGGATGCCGGCGTGCACCATAACGGTGTTTAAGCATTCGTTGTGATGCAACAGGGAGCGATGTCTCAGCCAGTCCATCAATTGGTTGGCATCGGGGGCGGTAAAAATGTCGAACAAGGTATCTTTCGCGCTGGGTTTTCGGGCGTTGTAATAAACGCCCAGACAATGGACATCGTGATTGCCTAGCGTGATCACGGCGCTGTCGCCGAGGCTTTTTACATAGCGTAAGGTGTCGAGCGAGGCCGGCCCGCGGTTGATTAAATCCCCGACGAACCACAGCCTGTCATTGGCGGGGTCAAACGCCAGCGTCTCGATGAGGTTATCCAGGGCTGATAAGCAGCCGTGAACATCGCCGATAATGTAAGTACTCATTGCTTGAAAACAGTTAATGCAGGGTGCGTGGACCGCTCAGTAAGAACTCATCGATCGGCGCGGTAAATTGATCACCCTCATCGGTTTGCATCAAGTAGTTTCCACCCATGGTGCCCACAGATGTTTCCAGCAGGGTGCCACTGGTGTACTCAAAGCCTTCGCCGGGTTTCAGGTACGGCTGCTCGCCGACCACACCGTCGCCTTGGACTTCCTGCACCTTGCCGTTGGCATCGCGTATCACCCAGTGCCGTGAAAGTAACTTTGCTGCTACCTGGCCAGTGTTACGAATGGTGATGGTGTAGGCAAAGACGAAACGCTGCCGGTCCGGGTCACTTTCGGATTCGAGGAAGACGGATTTCACGTCGACTTTGATTTGATGGGCGTCGTTATCCGTCATGATTCAAGTGCAGAGCGTGAAGTTAGGTCCGAACTATAATAGCATCAGCCAATCGATGAAACGCATCCAGAGCCAGCGTCTCGGCTCTTGCGCTGGGATCAATGTCGAGCTCGCGCAGTTGTGCCTCGTCGAAGGTGTGGCGAAAGTTATTTCGCAAGGTCTTTCTCTTGTTATTGAACGCCATACGCGTGGCGAGTTCCAAGGCTTGCAAAGTGGGGCCATCTGCGGCGTCGGATCTGGGGGTCAGGCGCGCAACGGCTGATTGGACTTTGGGGGCGGGTTTGAACGCATCGGGCGGCACCGCCAGGACGTGCTCAATGGTGAACACCGATTGCATAAGCACACTTAGCCTGCCAAATGCGCGTGTGTGGCTGCTGGCTATGAGCCGATCCACCACTTCCTGTTGTAGCATGACATGCAAATCGGCGAGCGCCTCGTGCGCGTGCGCTAATTTGAGCAGCAATGGCGTGCTGATGTTGTAAGGCAGGTTGCCCACCACGCGCAATTTTTGCGAATCGGCCATCAAGCTTTGGAAATCAATGTTCAGTACATCGGCTTCCAAAATGTACAGCCTTGGATCGTTGCGACTGCGCAAACGCGTCGCGAGATCTCGATCGATCTCGATGACTTGCAGAGAACCGGCGGCGTCGAGCAAGCGGCTTGTTAAAGCGCCCAGTCCCGGACCAATTTCCACCACTTGATCACCTGGTTTGATGTTTACCGCCTGGACGATATGGTGAATGATGTCTTCGCGAACCAGAAAATTTTGCCCGAAGCGTTTACGCGCCCGGTGCGGTCGATCGGGTCTGTCGCTGTCGCGAGTCATGAGCATAGATCGTGGGCGAGCGACAGCGCTGCCTGCAAACTGCCCGGATCGATCGCGCCGTGTCCGGCTTTGTCCAGAGCTGTGCCGTGATCGACTGAGGTGCGAATAATCGGCAGCCCGAGCGTGACGTTAACCGCGTTGCCAAAGCCTACGTATTTCAGTACTGGTAACCCCTGATCGTGAAACATCGCCAGCACGGCATCCGCGTCCGACAGATGATGCGGGGTAAACAGGGTATCGGCGGGTAAAGGACCGCTGAGGTTTAACCCGTCCGATCTTAATGCATTCAACACAGGTTCGATGATGGTGATCTCTTCACTGCCGATATGTCCGCCTTCGCCGGCATGGGGGTTCAAACCACAGACTAGAATGTGTGGATTGCTGATGTTGAATCGCGACTGCAGTTCCGCGTGCAATGTTCGAAGTGCACGGGTGATGCGCTGCGGGGTTAACGCCGCCGACACCTCACACACGGGAATGTGCGTGGTCGCCAGAGCCACTCGCAACGGTGGCGACGCGCTCTCGGCGGTGAGTAACATAAGCGGCTCTCCACCGGTAAGCTGGGCAAGGTATTCGGTATGCCCGGTAAACGCGATCCCGGCGTCGTTGATGACGCCTTTGTGCACGGGGCCTGTGACCATGGCGCCAAACAGTTCTTGTTGGCAACCGGCAACCGCTTGATCGAGCGTTCTTAATACGTAAGGTGCATTCAGTGGATTAAGGGACCCGGCGGCTACGGGGACCGCGGTGAACACCGGCCATACCTTCAATTGACGTGCGGTGTTCGCCACTGGTGATTGCCTCGGATCGATTAGCTGTTCGGTGCTAACGATGTCGATTTCGATGCTTAGCTGACGCAGGCTTGCTCGCTGTTGCAACAGGTCAGGATCGGCAATGACGACGCACTCAAACGATAAATCCTGCTGCGCTAGCAGCAACGCTAAGTCAATTCCGATCCCTGCTGGCTCGCCTGGTGTCAGTGCGAGTCGCGCTACTGCGCGCGCACTCACGGGTTGCGCAGTTCCACAAACGATTCATCACGCAGCTGCCGGATCCAGCGATCGGCTTCCTGTTCCACTTTGCGTTGACGCAGCGAAGCATCCGCTTCCGCGCGTGCGACCGTGCTGGTTCGGGTTCGCTCACGACGCTCCAGCACCTCAACCACGTGCCAGCCGTATTGAGTTCTGAATGGTTCGCTCAACACGCCCACCTCCAGCTTGTCTGCCGCTTGCTCGAGGGCTGGAGGGAATTGGCCGCGACCAAACCACGGGAGCTCACCACCGGTGTTGGAACTGTTGGGATCTTCACTAACCTCCAGAGCAACGGCTGCGAAGGACTCGCCATCGACAAGTCGCGCTCTGCCAGCCAACAGCTCTTCAGGCGCTGTGGTGTCTTCACTGGCGACAAATATGTGCCGGATTCGAGTTTCCTGTTGAGCTGGGCCCGCACCGGCTTCTTTCTCGATCAGTTTTATAATATGCAAACCATTCGGAGACCGTATAGGTCCGCGAACGTCGTCCACGTCCATGGAATCCAGAACGCTATTGATGAATGCGGGCAATTCCTGACGCCGTCGCAATCCCAGATCTCCGCCTTGCAAAGCCCGAGAACCATCCGATGTCGAGGCGGCGACGGTGGCAAAGTCCGCGCCGGCTGCGAGCTCTTTCAACAGGGTGTCGGCTTTTTCATTCGCTGCGTCGATGGCGTCGGCGTCGGCGGAAGAGGGCACCGCAATCAAGATGTGTCGCAAGCGGTACTGACTCTGCCCACTGGCGTTGTTCTCAGCGGCCTTCAAATAGTCATCGATCTCTTGTTCTGAGACCCTGACCCGCGCTTGGACCACGCGTTGAATCAAGCGCTCAACGATGATTTGCTGCTCGATGCTGCGGCGAAAGTGGTTGTAGTCGAACCCTTGGTTCAACAAGGCATCACGAAACTGCTGGGTGTTCATGTTGTTGCCACGAGCGATCTGGGCAATGGTCCGGTTAACGCTGCTTGAGTCAGCGGCGATACCAACGCGAGCGGCTTCCTGGCGCTGGATGGTTTGATCGATCAGGCGCTCAATGATGCGTTCACGTAACACGGCCGGGGCCGGTAAGCTGATCCCGTTTGCGTTGGATTCAGAGACCACAAACTCGGTTTCAGTGGCAACATCAGTTTCCAGCACCACGCCGTCATTGACAACGGCAACGATGCGATCCAGTACAACTTCCTGTTGAGCGAAGGTGGTTGCGCTGAGCAGTAAAGCCGCGCTGATGCATGCAGTTGCGAGCCAGGTTTTCATTCGACATCGTCTCGGTAGCCCAAAATAGAGAATTCCAGTAAATCGCCGTAATCTTGTCCCAACGGGGCAAGACCCTTAAGTACTAACTGTAGATACAAACTGTTGTCATGGTCCAGCCCATCATCAGAGATATAACGTCTGGCAGCGAATCGCAAGGCGTAACAGCAGGTATCGTATTCAATCCCGATAAGCGATTCTATGTCGGTGCTATCAGCAAGAGAGTAGTTCCAGCGACCTGCCAGGCGAATAGAATCCGTGACCGGCCAGAGTACCGAAAAGTCGATCTGTTCGGTGTCGGCGGCGGTGCCATTGTTAACGCGCCTGTGACTGACATTGATGATCCTGTCTGCATCCGGTCGGTAACTCAATAAAATCGAACTTCTTACGGTATTGTCATCGCTTGGGCTGAATTGTATGTTGCCCTGGACGCTCACGTGATTGGAGAAATGGCGAGACAGTTCACCGACAAAATCTGAAGTACCCGAGGTATCGTCAAGTTCGTCTCTGTCGAGCGAAACGCGACGATCTTCGAAAAAGAAAATTTGTCCGACACTTCCGCGCCAGACTTCACTGCCGTCCTTGCCATCGATCAAGCGGCTGGTCAGCGCGAATGAAAGTTGATTGGCGTCGGCCACACGATCGGCACCGGCAAAGCGATTTTCCCGAAACAGCTGGGCCACATTAAAGTCAAATTCGCTGCTGTCAAAGACAGGCAAATCGTCTTGGTCGACGAACGGAACGTACAGATAAAATAATCTAGGTTCGAGCGTCAGGACTGAGCCTTCTTGATTTAACAGTCGGTCAAAAAATAGGCCACTGTCGACCGATACGGTGGCGAGATTGCGGGTGAGTTGGCTCGACTGACCCTCAGCGGTGCCATCCAGCCGATAGTGCGTAAAGCGTTGACTGATAGACGGGGTGAGAAACCACGAGGCACCGCGCAGCGGAAGCGAGAGCCTTGGTTTCGCATCGATCCGTAGGCCGCGTACCGATGCACTTCGATTGAAAAACACCGCTTCGCTGGCAAAACTGGTGTCGAGGCCGAGGGGGCGGATGGGGGCTTTCGTGCTGAAAGTCAATTGAGGCAAACGATCGTAAGGTCTATCGTCGGCTAGTATGAGTGGGTTGACGGTTTGAAACCCTTGCAAACGAATTGCAGCTTTGGTGCCCTGCCATTCGTAGACCACTTCAGCTTCTCGTTCCAAATGGGAAATACTCGCCGATTGCAGACTGTTACCGAGATCATCAAAGTACTCGCTGTCGGTGACATCACTGGCGTTGATGTGGGTGCGGATAAGGGGGCCAAAGTTACCGTCGTGTTGAATTTGGGTAAACCGCCGGTTGCTTCCGGGGAAGGTTCGGTCAGAGAGAATCTCACTGTCCAGTGTCCAGATACCCTGGCGATTCAGGTAGCGCAGTTCGGTTTGCAGTTGTATGCCGCGTCGGCTCATGAATCGCGGGGTAAACGTGGCGTCGATATTGGGCCGGATGTTGACGTAGTAAGGCAACTGAAACTCGAAACCGGTGTTTTCGCCTTGTCCTATCGTGGGTGCCAGGAAACCGGTTTTTCTATCGTTGGTGATTGGGAAACTGAATACCGGCAGCGCCATAATCGGTACGCCCTTGAATCGCAGTACGATACTCTTGGCGATGCCAATACCATCATCGGGATAGAGCTCGATACGGTTTGCTTTTATG
>CALFBL010000364.1 GCA_937951695.1 uncultured Granulosicoccaceae bacterium
GGCGGGTACTGGAGGGGGTCACTCATTTTAACCACATCATCGTTCAATGCTGTTGTCAGCTCAGCGCCTACGGGCGCTAGATTCACTGTCGTTGCTGCCGTCGTGATCGTGTTTTGATAACGTTTATGGAGCCAGAGCATCGCTTGTAACCATTGTCGATAGGATTCCGGGTTCGCAAAGATATCCAGCTCATCAAAACGGGTTTCAGCCAGCTGATGTTGTTCGTGCGTTTGCTCAAACAACACACGACGCAATGTTGCCTGATTTTGGGTAGAAACCATGGCCTGAGTTCTTAAAGAAAATGTCAGGCATCAGTATAAAATTAATACTGTCTCCGTGCTTACTCATGGCTCTGCGCGGAATCGGTAGTTCGGCTGAATTCAGCGGGACTGGTCTGAATTTGGAGTGCAAGCACTCTGTCTCTTATACTTGTGATAACCAAGCTACTCTGGGGTTAAATGAGTGCGAGAAATTGGGTCTCTGACAGCGGGTGCGAAAAAAGAAAGCCCTGGCAGTAATCGCAGCCACACTCGAGCAGCATGTCGGCCTGGGTTTTATTTTCGACCCCTTCGGCGACCACCAGTTGCCCCAATTCGTGTGCGATCATGACTATGCCTTGCACCACCGCTTTAGTGGCAGCGGAATTTGCTACGTTGGCAATGAATTCTCGATCAAGCTTTATGACCTGGCTAGGCAAATTGCTCAGACGCGCGAGTGAAGAGTAGCCGGTACCGAAGTCGTCAATCGCGATGGTGCAGCCATTTTCTAGCATGGATTCGATGGCCTTTTTCGTTCGCTGGGTTTCTGAGATAAACAGGGACTCGGTAATTTCCAACGTTAACTGCTTTGGGTTGATTCCGTGACGCTGCATGACATTCACCAGACGCGAGCCGAAGTCCTCCGACTCAAGCTGAATGGGCGACAGATTGACGCTTATATGCATCAGGTCTTTTGTTTCGGGCAGTTTGGCAAGCGTGGCGCACGATTGCTCAATAACCCACCAACCCAATTCAATAATTTTTCCCGTGGCTTCGACGATCGGGATGAATTCGGTGGGTTCAATACGGCCGTACTTGGGGTGATCCCATCGCAGCAAGGCCTCCGCAGCAATGACCGAACGATCAGAACAATCGTATATCGGCTGGTACCGAACCGAAAATTCATAGTTGGCGATAGCGTGTAAAACCCCCGATTCCAGCGCGTGTTGTCGGTCCAGTTCGGCTTTAAGTTCGGCGCAGAAAAGTTTGGCCTGGTTACCGCCACTTTGTTTGGCTGAATACATCGCGACATCGGCGCCCTTAATCAATTCGGCTGGTGTGGTGGCATCGGTTGGGAACACGCAAACCCCAATACTGCACGTCACCTCGATACTGACGTTGCCCAGCCGTACAGGGGCGTGAATGACCTCAGCAATCGTTGCTGCCTCACGCAGGGCGGCTTCATTAGATTGCACGTGTTCGATGACCAAAGCAAACTCATCACCACCCAGACGGGCAATTCGGTCACAGTCTCTGATTCTGTTGCGCAATCGGTTTGCAATTTCGCGAAGCAGGGTGTCGCCATGCTGATGGCCGTAGGTATCGTTGATCCCCTTGAACCCATCTAAATCGAAGTACATCAGCGCAAGGCGGCTGTTTGATTTTCGGCTTTGGACCATCGTATTGCGCAGCACTGTCGAAAATCGACTTCTATTGGATAAATTGGTCAGCGTATCCTGATTGGCGATGCGCTCCAGATAATGCTTGGCGTTACGCAGTTTCTCTTCCACATGAAACTGCCTGGACACATCCAGCAGCGTCACGATGAGGTTGTCTTTGTCGTTTTCTGATCGACTTCTGGAGAGTAAGGCTAATAGATGATTCTGACTGTGCCGGGATTTTTTCAACATCACCACCAACTGTTGAATTCCGCCAGCGCTGAGAACCTGCCCAAAAGCTCGATTAAATTCTTCCTGTGAGTCATGCGAGAGAAAGACCGTGAAGTGAACGTTAAGGATGACGGTTATGGGGGTTTCAAGTAACTGTCGACACAGCGTGTTGGCGCTTATAACCAGACCATCTGAAGACAATCGAAGCAATCCGACAGGGGCTTTTTCAATGACGTTGGACATTGATTCAGCGGTGCGTTCAAGTGCCTGCCATGCAGGGCCGCCAATATTTTGACCGCTCTGCGCTGCATTCAGTTTTTGCCGCAATTCAGTGTTCTGCCGCTCACTTTCTCTGAGTTTTTCCTGCAGCTGCATGGCGGATAACGGCCTGCTTGAATTGTGAGTGGGCCGAAATGATGTTTGGCTGACGGCTGCTGTGTCATTGCCGGGTAATGGCGAGCCGGTGAGCGCATCGTTGGCGAGGTTCGCTGTCGATTGGTCTTTGATCTTCATTTATTACGGTTTTTTTGACCAACTTGCTCTGCGGTGGAAGCCAGATACAGCGGGCACGTGCGGTTAGAAATTGCCATCAATGTTACTATTAAATACATACAAAAACAATAATTTGCGAAGAGATGTTAATTATTTGCTTTAAGTAAATTTTGGCCGAGAGGCGGCGGTCTTTGCAAAGTCGGTAAATGGTTGGAAGTAGACAGTAAAGCCTTAACCTCGTTCAATTCGCCCAAGGGTGTGAGAATCGACAAGTCGAATCGTTATCGAGACGTCTATCGAGCTGTCGTCAGAGGTTTTCATGCTTTCGGCTAGTTGTGGTTCAACCCCTGCTTCGAGCGCCTGCGTGAAAGATGCGGCTAGCGCCTGCGATAGATTCGGCTCGCAATACTCTGTAAGGCTATCGCGCGCCGGTGAGAAGTGACTTCTGTCCAGTTGCAACAGGCCATACAGGCCTTCCGACCAAAACACGGAATTATCGCTGGTGTCATGGACCCAGAAGCCTAGCCCGTACGAACACTCAATGAGCTTGAGGGTTTTAAAGTAATGCACAAGGTGTTGGGTTCTTTTCGCGTCTGAGCATTTGATTAAACTTCCGTCGACAATGGGCTGCCCAGACGCTGTGCGGTAGTTTATCTGACTGCGAATAGCCATCCAGATATGGGTTGAATTTGCCAGCAGTCGCACAATCATGCGTTTACTATGGTCGTGGAGCGAACTCTCGACCGAAAAATCAAGCACCGTTGCACCAGTCACTATGTTACTCATGTTGTTACGATCTTCTTCGTGGACCGATTGAAGAAATTCGGATAAAGGCAAATCGCAGTTTGAAACGCGCCCGATCCGTTCTGCCAAATGTGCAGAAGTAAGTTACCGTGTTTCGGTCGGAGTCGTACATCCACACAGCAATTTGGGTGGCGCTGGATACTGCATTGAGGCATTCCTCCAGCATCTTCGATTCCGTTATCTGTTCTGCGATGGTAAGAATTTGATAGCTGTCGGACTGTGGTGAGTTAATGGGCAATTTAGTCATCCACAGCCCGACGACGTGTCCGTCAGAAAATTTCACGTAGCCCGATCGATTGCATACCGTTCGGCCTTCACTAATGACTGATTTATCGGCCGCGACTATTGCTTCGCGGTATTCCGAGTGCAGCAGAGAATAGAAATCCGAACCGACTAAGTCCGGTTTAGACAGCCCGATTAGGTTTGAAAAGTTTTCGTTTGCGTGCGTGATCGCGCCCTCTGCTGAAGCTTCCATTACGAAGTCGGGCATGTTGTCTAGCATGGAGTTGTATTCGTGTTCAATCTACTTTACCGTATCGGTGTTATCGATAATCTGAATAATGGCGCCGAGTATTTCGTCGGTAGAATCGAAGTAGGGCGTGATAGTCAGCGACAGACGGTGCTCGTTTGATGAGATTTTCTTTTCCATCGGCCGGCGTTTAACAAAAGCATCCGATATTAGCGGTTGCAGTGGAGGCAATCCCGCTGGCATGGTGCAATTGACCACGTTGGGTTCGCCGATGAGTTTGTCGATGCTAAATGTCTTTATAGCCGATTGGCTTGCGTTGAGGATGTAGAGATTTTTGTCGACATCAAGCATGGGGGTGTGGATGTGCTCAAGAACACTTCTCATGCTTTGATTGATGGAATTCAATTGAAGCGAATTCACTTGTAGCTCGTCGTTTACCGTGCTTAATTCTTCGTTGGTCGATTGCAATTCTTCATTCGACGTTTCAAGTTCTTCATTGCTCGATTGAAGCTCCTCATTGCTCGACTGCAGCTCTTCGTTCAGCGCTTGTAGCTCTTCATTGGAAGTTTCAAGCTCTTCCACCACGGTTTGTAAATTTATCTTATGAATATCCAGCTCGCGGGTCAGATCCTCTATGATCTGTTCCCGTTCGGCGGATTCGTGTGGCGACTTGGTTTTTCCGCCCGAGGTGTGCGTGCCCTCCCACGACTTGAACACCACGAGTGCCAGATTATCGGCCGTGGATTTGTCGTGCATCGGATAGATAACTACCCGGTTGAACAAGCCTGAGTTGGGGGTAAGTTCACGAGTCATGCCTTCGTACATTCTTGATTTTCGGAAAACTCCTGGCAGCGCGATGCGGATGTCCTGGCTCCACGGAGTCTTGATCAGTGAGCTGATCGATGGAGAAAGTCGGCCATTGGCACTCAGTCCTGTGAAGTCGTCAAGGTTGCCGTATACCTTAACGATGTTCTGAGCTTCATTGACCAAAACGGCATCGGGGCCGAGTGCTTCAATGAGCGATTCCAATCGGTTACTGATAGATTCGGATGATTTTTCACGATATTGGCGAAACGTGTCTGGTTCGGCGGCTTTGGGCGCGACACCACCGGCTGACGATTGCGAGATTCGACGCTTGAAGCCGGCTCGCTGATAAAACAGATGCTTTTCGGGCGCTGCCGGTTTAAATAATGATTGTGCTGCGATGACATCTTCGGATTTACCCAGAAACAATAACCCATTATCTTTCAAGGCATAGTGGAAGCGCTCGAATACCTGAGCCTGTAAAGAAGATTGAAAGTAAATCAGCAGGTTGCGGCAGCTGATCAGATCGAGGTTTAAAAAAGGCGGATCGGTGGCGACATTGTGCGTGGAGAAAACGATTTTTTCCCGCAGTACTTTTCTGACCACGTAGCCACCAGGAGCCGGTTCAAAGTACTGATTGATGTAAGCTTCAGGAACTTCAACCATGGATGTTTGTGGATAAAACCCGCGGCGAGCAGTTTTTATCGCTTCTTCATTGAGGTCAGTGGCGAAAATTTGAAACAACCCTGCTCCGGCCTTTTTTAACCCTCCGTAGATCTCGGCGAACAGGATAGCAATGGTGTAGGCCTCTTCGCCGGTGGCCACGCCTGCAATCCATAGGCGCTTTACCGACGATTGATCTTTTTCGACTATTTTGTGGATGTGGCGTTTCAGGCCGTCAAACTCGCCAGGATCTCGAAAGAAGGAGGTGACGACGATCAGCAGGTCATTGAACAGCAACGTTAGTTCATCCGGATCGCTGCTGGCGATATTTACATACTCTTCCAGCGACGCAGCGGCTACTGCCGCAATGCGGCGATCGACCCGGCGTTGGAAGGTGCCGAGTTTGTAGTTACTGAAGTCGACACCAGTGTGGTCGTAGAGCAGACGATTAAGTTCGGCAATACGGTCGCTGTCCAGAGGTTTTGGCGTCAGTGACGAAAAGTCTCGTGGCAGATGGGTGATAACGCTGAAGTTTTTCCCCATATCCTCAGGTGTCATGACCAAGTCCACCATGCCCGTCTCGATGGCCGCCTGCGGCATGCCAGGGTATTTACTGGAATGTTCGTCTTGGGCTATGGTAATGCCGCCGTGCTCGCGAATTTTTGCGATACCTTGCGCGCCGTCGCTCCCGGTTCCTGAAAAAACAGCACCTACCGCAAATTCGCCCTTGGCTTTGGCCAGAGAGGCAAACAAAACATCAACCGAAGGTTTCGGTGCTGCGGGTTGTTTACTCGGCGGCCGTAAAAGAATTCTGTCACCCTCGACAACCACATCATGATTGGGGGCGGTGATGTAGACCGTTCCGATTTGCGGACTCAGATCTTCAGTGACTTCGACGACGGGAAGCTCGGTCTCTCGTCCGATAATTTCGGACAGCAGACTTTTATGAAACGGAGCCATATGCTGGGCGACGATGTATACCGCCTTGTGGAACAGGCCTAGCTCTCGAACAAACCCTCTTATGGCCTCAAGCCCTCCTGCGGATGAGCCAATCCCTACCCAGAACACAGGGTATTGCGTGTCTGGGTGTACGCCATCACGTTCGCTGACCAAGCGTACCCTCTCCGCCTCACTCATGGAGTGACGCGCATCGTAATGGAGATCATCGGCGAGCGAAACATAGGCGGTAGGAGGCGAGCGATGGAAAAAACGACGTTACTATAGCTTTAATTGACGATGAATGACACATCCGTTAGGGCGCAAACAAAGGACCAAAAATTAAGAATAATCGGAATGTGGCGCAACACGCGTCGTTCTCGAAATAACCTGTGATGGTTAGTTATTGAACAGTGCGTGATGGCGCATCACCGCGGCAAGCACAACCTTTGTTGGGCTTGTCTCTACTGTGTTCTATGGGTAAAACTGCTTGTACGCCATTTAATCATACGATTGGCTATGTTTCGCGGCCCACCGTGTTGCGGGCAAAACCGGTTACGGTTAACTGAAGAGGCTTCGAGCGCAGTATCAATCGCTTACATTAAAGAGCGAGCTTTGCAGACATCGGTTTATTGTTGGCATATTCAAGTCCAATATTGTTGACATAAAAGTCAGATATTGTTGACACAAAAGGAATCTCTCGTGTATATATTTAACAAACCGGTGACAATGTTTCCTGCGGTAGAGCATGCAGGAACAAGCTCTGGTTGGACCAGTGCGACCAGTTGAGGCGGTGCTGGAAAATCAGAGCAGTTGTCGTAAATGATCATTGCCTTTGTCGTCGACGCACCCAGTCAAGGCTCAAGGCGTTTGGTCAATTAGGAACAAACTAGGAACAGTGACTATGACTCAGCAGTTAGCCAGTAATGTGCAACCAGCCCATGATACCACTGAGATGGAATCCGTAAATGACAAACCGCGCGAGGGGTCGGTGTCCGGCACGTTTGGTTTACGCGGTAACGTTAAACTCGTTCTTAAACTCGTCGAGCCGGGTCGTTTGAAAGCCCCTGCGATAGCGATCGAGCAACTGGCCGAAGCTTTGGAAGAGCGCCAGTTATCGGATCAGCGCCGAAAGAGTGAACACATTGAGTTCGACGACCGCCGACACATGAAACGTCGCGCCTCTGATCTGGCGTAGTTGCCGATCGGATGTTCACGCCGGTAAACGCGATTCCGCTTACCGTAGGGTTAGGTAAATTCGTCGAAAATAATGACAACTGATGAATCGCACGCGATAGCCCATGAACTGCAGGTGCGCAACGCCATAGGTAAGCGCATCATCGCAATTGGCGCGTCGGCGGGTGGCATTGAGCCCACAAAAGAATTGCTGAGTATGTTGCCTGCGGAGTTTGATGCCTCTGTCGTGGTCGTCATTCATCTGTCCCCGGAACACAATTCAGTGCTGGACAGCATCCTTGAGCGGGCAAGCGGCTGCAATGTTGAAATTGCCACCGACGGTTTGTTGCTGAGACCCGGGCGAATCTTTCTTATATCGCCAGGCAAGAATATCGAGGTCAGTGAGGGGCGATTCAAGGTCACTAACCAAATACGCACCAAGACGGGCAACCCGCCGTACCCCATCGATATATTTTTCGAGAGTATTGCGCAAAAATACGGTAATCGGGCAGTGGGTATCGTCTTATCCGGAACCGGTAGCGACGGCTCTCGAGGTGTCAAAACCCTTCATGAGTATGGCGGAATTGTGTTCGCGCAAGAACCGGACCGTTGCGAATTTGATGGTATGCCGGTTAGCGCAATCAAAACCGGGGCGGTGCACGCAGTGATGTCCGTCGACGAGATAGCGGAGAACCTGATACGAATCGTCGCCACCGAAAACGTCGATGACGAGACTGAGGTGAACATCAACAACGGCGAAGAAATCAACAAGATATTCGCCGTGATGGCCGATTATGGAATCGATTTCAGTCTATACAAGAAGAACTTTATTCTCAAAGGGTTAGAACGCAGACGACTGTTGACGCACTCAGCGTCATACGGGGACTATCTGAGTTTATTGGTTGTTTGCGACGAAGAGAAGGCAGGTTTGAAGAACGATCTATTGATCAGTGTGACCAATTTTTTTCGCGATGAAAAAGCCTGGGAGTCGCTGAAAAGAGTGGTTCGCGACCAGCTGATTCCTCAGCTTGACGATTCGGAAGTCATGCGTATCTGGGTGGCCGGTTGTGCCACCGGTGAAGAGGCCTACAGTGTTGCGATAATGGTGTCTAAATTGATCCGCGACAGTGGACGCTTTCTGGATTACAAAATCTATGCAACTGATCTGTCTGAGCATGCGATAAGGGTCGCAGCTAAGGGGCTGTACAGTCACAGTGCGGTTCAATCGATTGGCCAGGATGTGTTGAATGAATTTTTCACGCCTTCTGGCGGCGGCTATGAAATCAGTAAAGACATCAGAAAACGCGTTATCACCGCGAACCATAATCTGGTTCAAGATGCCCCATTTACAAAATTGCATTTGGTGTGCTGCCGGAATGTGTTGATCTACATGGAGCCTGAGCTGCAGAGCCAGATGGTCCATGTTTTCCATTTCGCGTTGCAAATTGGGGGCATTCTTTTTCTAGGCCCGTCTGAATCGTTAGGGGGGATGGAATCCGACTTTAAAGTGCAATCACACGAATGGAACATCAGTACAAAAGTGACGGAGAGCCGCAAGCCCTTGCAGTTAAGCAGCCCTGTCCTTAGACGGGCTTTTGCCGTCCGTCAGCCCACCGAGTATAGGAAGAAGGAGCAGCTGCATTCGCAATCAGATGTCTATCGCGCCGGATTGGAGGCGGTATGTAAGCGCGATAAGAAATCGGCTCTAATTGTCAATTGTTTAAAAAAAGTAATTCTCATCGTTCGCGATGAAAATTCACTGCTGCAAGTTGCTACAGGTGAGCCGAACTCTGATATAGCCAATCTGGTGGTGCCATCGTTGGTGCCGATCATTACCATCAGTTTGCAAAAACTGATCGTTGATCCAGCTGAGATTGTCAATGAGGACATTACTGCCGTTAACAATCAAGGCGAACAAGTACAGGTAGATTTGACTATCTCCAGCCTGGGGGGCGATTCGGGCGAAGAGCTCTACCTGGTTCTGCTATCGAAGACACAACACCAAGCCGTGTATGACGCGAATGGGCCTGCGCATGCACATCAGGATGATGATACGACGCTTCCGTTGATGCAGAGAAAACTGCAGGATACACAGTGGCAACTGGACGAGGCACGTCGGGTATTGTTCGATACGATTGAAGAATTGGAATTTTCCAATGATCAACAACAGGCGATGAACGAACAATTAACCGCTGCTAATGAAGAATTGCAAAGCACCAATGAGGAGCTTCAGTCCGTTAATGAAGAACTGTACACCGTAAATTTCGAGTACCAGTCAAAAATCCATGAACTCTCCGACCTTACTCACGATCTTGACAATTTGCTCGAATGTACGTTGCTGGGTGTGGTGTTTCTCGACACAGAACTGTGCGTCCGACGCTTCACCGACCGAGCCACGAGGATATTGCATCTGCAGGCCAAAGACGTCGGCTGTCCCATTTCAGATTATGTGACCGTCATTGATTTCCCTGACCTGAATGAAGTGATTGCGCGAGTTATCTCGCTGGGTGAAAGTCATGAACGAGACATCGCCTACCGTGGGGTTCCAGACCGGCTTCACATCGGAATTCACCCGTATCGGGTTGAGTCTGAGTTCTCGCAAGGTGTCATCATTAGTATGCTCGATCTTGCCGATCTAAATACGTTTGCTGTTGAGCAATCGTATGCCGATTCATCGGCACTTGGTGAGTCAGTAGGCAGTGTACGGTTGGAAACTGTGGCACCGCGTCAAATAGCGGCTGACGTTGACAGCTGATTGGCAGGAAATATAACTACCGCGAAAGTCGATTCGGGCACTGGCTCGCAGCACTTGTTTATCTAACAGGGTATGGTTACACCGTGTCCACGTGATGACACAATTCGCGTGATGTATTCGACTTAAATCCTAGTGACAGCGTAGTTTTCATGCCGCCAAAAACGTACCCAGAAGTAGCCAGAGTGATTCAGTTAGCAGATCATAAACCCCGCCGCCTGTTACTGGAAGAACTTACATCAAAGCAGCGTCTTGACCACCCGTTGGCAGAATCGCGATCGTTAGCGCTCGGTAACGTGGTTACCTTAATTGACCGGGTCGGCAGTTTCGGATCGGTAGAAGTTGATGAGTTATCAGCCTTGACGCCCAAGCACCAGCGTGATGCCGTCATGACGCTGGTGCAAGGTCACATAGCCATGGAATTTGGCCCGTTCCGCATCTCTCAGCATGAACGCACCTTCACGGTGCAGCATCGCAATTTAGAGGAGCTCATCGGTGCTCTGCTGCGGGTGCAGTATCACGTCCATCAGAGTAGCAGCGACGATCTGCAGGCCGTGGGTATACCGCCATCGTTTCTGGCGATGGGATTGACCTGGGGGGTTGGCAGCTCAATCGCCACTGCCAGTGATGAACGATTGAAGCGTCGTCGGCGGAAGCGATTTTTGCGCACTGATCCTCGTTAGGAACATTGCCGTCGCAGCGTGCGGACAGGGTTCTTTAGATATAACCCAGAAAATCCGCCACCAGATACCCCAAAGATAGCATCGTCAAAGCGGCACCCCAGACGCGCAACCAGAGTATTTTTCCGTAAGTCCCTGCGACGACGAAGATAATACCAATCACTATTGAGAAGGACATTGTCAGCGTCAGCATATGGTGCATGCTTTCAGAATAGGGGTAGGCCTCGTTTGGGCCCTGATCAGTGCGATATCTCATGAGCTTGATTATACGGCAAGCGTAAAAAAACCCGCAGACTGTTCTCTGGCCAGCGGGCGGGTTCTTTTGACGGATACATCGCCTGCAGGGGGCGTGTATCTGCGTCGCTTGACGAATACTATAGTGCCCGATTCGCAAGGTTAGTGTCTGTATCGGCTCACAGTTTCGCCAGGGTCTGTGTCTAGGAGTCGACTTTTGCCAACAGCTCCGAAAACTGCTCGGCATGCTCTCGTAACAGGTAATCACGTAGGCCATCGGCGATCGCCGCGGCCAGTTGGTTGCGGTATTCAAACGTGGTGAGTCGTGCAGCTTCTGCGGGGTTGCTGATGCAGGTGAGTTCAAGCAATACACCAGGGGTAAAACTGCGAGTGAGCACAAACAACGTGTCGCGTTTGACGCCTGCGTCGATCACGGCGTCATTCACACTGGCCACCTCGTTGTACACTTTTTCATGCAGGATGTCAGCAAGATCTCGGGAAGCTTTGGTGTAATCCAGATCGATTGACGAGGTTGGTAGCTTCTGGGCTTCGAGACTTTCGACGACATTGTGACGATCGGCGAAAAACGTTTCTACCAAATTCACTTTGGGCTGGGGCAGGTGGTTGAAATGCAATGACACCACCAGGTCCGCACCAGAAGCCTTAATTTTATTGACCCGAGCTTGGCGTGACATGCCGGTATCGTTGCTACGTGTCATGATGACATCAACGTTCTCTATTTCAGATAGGAACAACGCAATTCGCTTGGCCATGTCGAGGGTGAGTTCTTTTTCTATCAGACCGTTGTGGGCCTGCGAACCAGGGTCTATACCGCCATGGCCAGGATCAAGCGCGACCACCAGGCGTTGTTTTTCGTTAACGTGCGCTGTGTCGATCGAGGTTAAGTCGGTCGAGTTTGACGTGGTCTTTAACTGGGGGGCGGTGGCAGCGATGACCGTTGAACCAAAAAGGTCATGATTATTGTCTAGCGTTGCGGGCAGATCCGCCTCAGACCAATTCCAGCTGAATTGATGGATGCGATCAGCATTGAATAACCCGAGCATTGTTTTTGAATCGTGGGGCAGGTTTTTCAAACTGTGCAAATACTGAGTGATCCGAGTGACACCGGTTGTTGCCGCGTCCTTGTTCGTCGCTAGTCCAGCGCGAGCGGCAGACTTCGCTGACGTGGCACGTGTTGCAATCGCCTCCGATGTATTCGATCGTGCAGGCACAGTCGGCAACGACTGGCTGGCGGTGTTCAGAAATTGGGGTACCGATTGTTGGTGTGAGTCACTACCGGCAAATGGCAGATAGCTCAGCAGCGCACCTATCGTCATCCCGAAAAACAATCCGACCACAATCAAAGCGGGCACATAGGCCGATTGATTGCGAATTGATAAAGCTGTTGAAGCCACCGTGTTGTGTCACTCAAGCGAAACTGTGAGCAACTACGCAATTTGCATTCCACTTGGCACGCGACTGGGTATCGGACTCGGTCCGCGCGTGGCAGTGAACGGCTAGAACCCTCGCTGGTAGTGTTTTATACCTTCACCATGTCCAGCACGCAACGTTTGATCAATTCGAGCTCAACGCGTGAGGAGAACCGATGATCGGCGTCTTTCACCAGTATCAGTTGTGCGTCCAAGCTTTGTATCGAGACCAGCAGCCGCGCTGACAACGTCCATGGCACATCGCGGTCGCCAGTGCCATGCAACAGGCGAACCGGGCATGTGATGGGTTGACTGGTGTTGAGCACGCGGCATAGGGCTCCACTGTCCAGCAGGGCTTGGCGAATCCGATGCGGCTCGCCGTCGTCGTAGCGGTTGGGCAGATCAATTGCCTGACCCGACTTTAAGACGAGCTTCTGGTGCTCGCTGAGGGAGGGCGTCAAGAGTTCGTCGATGAAGTCTGGGGCAGCGGCGATGCCGATCAACCCATGCATTCGATCGGGACGGGCGAGGGCCACAAGTGCTGCTATCCAACCGCCCATGCTGGAGCCCACCAGCACTTGCGGGCCGTTGCAAATCGAGTCCAGAATGTCGATGGCGTCGTCGCGCCATCGGGTGATGGTGCCGTGTTCGAAGTCGCCGGGAGACCCACCGTGGCCGGTGTAGTCGAAGCGGGTGTATTGAATGCCGCGTGTCTCGCACAGGTTTGCAAGCGCCTCGGCTTTGGTCCCCGCCATGGTGGAATGAAACCCCGGCAAGAACAACACGCCGGGCAGGCTGTTACCGCTGTGTTGATACGCCAGAGCCAAGGCTAGTCCCGATCCAGTAGAGCGGCTAAAAACGGAGCCGTGTGTGAGGTTTTCGATGTAGACACCCGTGCGGGTTTGCCTTTGGCAACGACTTTACCGCCTCCATCGCCACCTTCAGGTCCCATATCGAGCAGATAATCCGCTTCCGCGATCAGATCCAAGTTGTGTTCGATGACCATCACCGAGTTGCCAGCGTCCACCAAATGGTGCAACACATGAATGAGTTTTTCCACATCCGCCATGTGCAAGCCAACAGTCGGTTCATCCAGAACATACAAGGTATGAACCGATAACCCCGCTCCGCCGGAAGAGTCCTTCAACACTGGCTTAGCTTTAGCGAGCTCGCTGACCAGCTTGATGCGTTGAGCTTCACCGCCGCTTAAGGTCGGGCTTTGTTGCCCCAAGGTCAAGTAGCCTAAACCGACATTTTGCAGCAGTTTTAACGTGTGATGGATGCTGACATGGGCTTCGAAGAATTCCACTGCGTCATCGACGTTCATCGATAGAATGTCGCCAATGCTCCTGTCACGGTAGCGTACCGAGAGAGTCTCACGGTTAAACCGCTCTCCATTGCACGCCTCACACGGAATTTTCACATCAGGTAAAAAGCTCATCTCTATGCGTTGCATACCGCGTCCGTTGCACTCATCGCAGCGCCCCCCTTTGACATTGAATGAAAAACGACTGGCAGTGTAGCCACGGATGCGAGCTTCTGTGGTGTCGGCGAAGAGCCTGCGGATGTTGTCCCAGAATCCGATGTAGGTCGCAGGACATGATCGGCTGGTTTTTCCAATGGGTGTTTGATCGACCTCCAGAACACGATCGATGCTCTCCCAGCCTTCGATGGATTTGCAGCCGGTCAGGGTGCCGAGGGATTTGTTTCGTTTTTTGCTGTTCAAAATACGTAAGTTGTCGTGTACCACCTCGCGTATCAGGGTACTTTTCCCCGAACCGGATACGCCACAGATGCACACCAATTGTTGCAACGGCAAAGTCACTGTTACGTTTTTCAAATTGTGCAGCCGCGCGCCTTTAATTGTTAACGCGTGCTCAGCTTTTCCGCGGGGCTTGTAGATCGGATGTTGTAAAGGGTTCGCCAGCATCTTTCCGGTTATCGATGTCTTGTTGCGTTTTACGCTAGCAACGGTTCCTGTGGCGACGACTTCACCACCACGCACACCGGCGCCTGGACCGATGTCAATGATGTGTTCTGCGCTGTTTATGGTCTCTTCATCGTGTTCCACAACCACAATGGTGTTGCCTTTTTGTCGCAGATTCCCCAGTGTGTCAAGCAGCATGCGATTGTCGCGCGGGTGAAGCCCGATGGTGGGTTCATCCAGAATGTAACAGACGCCGCGTAAATTAGAACCTAGCTGAGACGCTAGTCGAATCCGCTGGGCCTCGCCACCGCTCAAGGTTGGGGCGGAACGATTGAGGTGCAAGTACGACAAACCCACTTCATCGAGAAAGTTTAATCGAGAGATAAGCTCCAGCAGGCTGTCACGGGCAATGGCAGCTTCGCGTTCGGTCAGTGTCAGTGCGCTGATTTGGGTGACTGCCTCTTTTATCGACAAATCGGTAAAGTCTGCAATGTTGTAGTTTTTAAAATACACGTTTAACGATTCCGGTTTTAACCGTCGCCCGTCACACCAGTCGCACACTGAGGGCTCTTCATCGTCGTCGTGACTCGATTCGGCTATGTCTGCACCTTCCTGTATGTCCTCGTCTTTCATCGGTGGCAATTCAATACCTGTGCCGTAGCACGCCGTACACCAGCCATGTATTGAGTTGTAAGAAAACATGCGTGGGTCCAGTTCAGGAAAACTAGTTTGGCAGCCGGGACAGGCTCGTGAGGTCGAGAACAGGGTTCCATCGCTTTCGTTTGCACGTGTCCTGGTCTTGCCACTCTTGCTCGTTTTTTTTGAAGATTTGCCGGTTTTTTTTGCCGCTTTGTTGACTTTCTCAGCGCGACTGCCTGCGCTGTCAATTTTAACAATTCCGCTGCCGTAGTCGAGACCGAGCTGAATCAGTTGCGACAGTTCAGCTTCGGTATTTGCGCTGACTTTTGCTGTCCCGACGGGTAAGTCGATGTTGTGTTCTCTAAAGCGATCCAGCCGTGGCCAGTTATCGGTAGGGCACAATTCGCCATCAACGCGTAAGTGCTCAAAGCCCTTTTTCTGCGCCCATTTTGCCAGATCGGTGTAATAGCCTTTACGATCGATAATCAGGGGTGCAAATACCTGAACCGAATTGGCCTTGTGCTTTTTCATGACTTGGGCTGTGATGGCTTCGATCGATTGAGCCGAGATCGCAACACCGCAGTCGGGGCAGTACTGCTCACCCAGTTTGACGAACATTAGCCGTAAAAAATGATAGATCTCGGTCATGGTGGCTACTGTACTTTTGCGACCTCCACGGCTGGTTCGTTGTTCAATGGCAACGGTGGGCGGAATGCCGGTTATGGCGTCAACATCGGGCCGGGCAGCAGGCTGCACAAATTGTCGCGCATAAGCGTTCAACGATTCCAGATAGCGTCTCTGTCCTTCGTTAAACACGATGTCAAACGCCAGCGTGCTTTTACCGCTACCGCTCATACCGGTGATTACAGTTAGCTTGTCGCGTGGGATATCGATGTCAATATTCTTTAGATTGTTCTCTCGCGCATTTCGCACCGAAATAGCGGTTCTGGGCGTCTTGACGGCGACAAAATCAGCTTCGGCTACCCGGTTATCGAGCCCGGCTACGGCCGCTGCGAGTCTGAGTTGGTCGTTCGATTCGCGGTAAGCTAACAGAGCCTTGCCAGTCGCCGATTGTTTTTCGTTGGTGATCTTATCGGGTTTCCCGGCGAATACCACTTCCCCTCCTGCTGAGCCGCCTGCGGGGCCCAAATCGATCAGCCAGTCCGAGTGATGAATCACATCGAGGTTGTGTTCGATGACGATCAGTGAATGACCTTTGTCGATGAGCTGCTCAAACGCACCCAATAGGCGAGCGATGTCATCGAAGTGCAAGCCGGTGGTGGGCTCATCAAACAAAAACAGCGTGTGTGTTTTCTCGGCATTGCGTTTACGCAGCGCAGCTTCTGCTTCCACCAGATGAGCGGCGAGTTTTAGCCGCTGAGCTTCACCGCCGCTTAAGGTGGGTACGGGTTGACCCAGTTGCACGTAGCCAAGACCCACATCCCGCAAGGGTTTTAAACCCAGCGTGACTTTATCTTCATCGTAAAAAAACGCCAGCGCTTCATCAACGGTCATATCCAACACATCGGCGATGGATTTACCCGATTGAGATGTATCGGAAAATACTTTCACTTCCAGCAGTTCTGGTCGGTAGCGTCGTCCCTGACATTCTCCACAGCGTAAGTACACATCGCTTAAAAATTGCATTTCGACGTGCTCAAACCCATTGCCTGAACACACCGGACATCGCATGCCGCTGTTAAAACTGAACGAGCTGGCTTTGTAGCCTCGCTCTTTGGCCTCAGGGATTTTTTCAAACACTTTTCGAATCGCTTCAAAAGCGCCGGTGTAGCTCACAGGATTTGACCGGGCGGATTTTCCAATAGGCGATTGATCTACCATGACCACCTGATCGATGTTGTCAACACCCTCAATCGATTGGTAAGATTCTGGCAAGTCTTTGGGGGTGCCGAATTCACTGAGTAAGCCCCGATAAAGCGTGTCGTGAATCAAGGTGGATTTGCCTGAACCACTCGGGCCTGTCACCACCACCAGCCGATTCAGCGGAAACTTTACGGTGATACGTTTCAGGTTATGTCCTGAGGCTTTTTTCAACGTTAAGTTTGCGCTACTTTTTATACGGGGCAGTTTTTCAGGTGTCGGGGAGGCATCGCCTGCAAGATAACGAGCGGTGAGAGATTTCTTGTTGTTCAGTAGTTGTTTGGGTTTTCCGTTAAAGGTGATAGCACCTCCGAGTTCTCCAGGCCCTGGGCCCATATCGATAATACGATCGGCGGCAAACATCACTTGCGGATCGTGCTCGACCACCAGCAACGTATTGCC
>CALFBL010000365.1 GCA_937951695.1 uncultured Granulosicoccaceae bacterium
AACGGGTTGGGCTTTTGAAACACCATGCCCACGCGCGCTCGCAGCAGTACCGGATCCAGATCTTTGTCGTAGAGGCTTTCACCGTCGAGCGTGATGTTGCCGGTCACCCGGCACGCGGGGATGGTGTCGTTCATACGGTTCAGGCAACGCAGAAAGGTGGATTTACCGCAACCCGACGGGCCGATCATGGCCACCACTTCGTTCTTGGCGATATCGAGCGTAACGTCGTAGATGGCCTGCTTTACGCCGTAAAACACATCGACATCAGCCGCCTGCATTTTAGGATCATCAACAGTGACGCGCCCCACGGTTTCCTTGAGGGCATCAAAGGCTTCGTTTGCGGCATTTGACACGAGTGCGAATTCCTGACTTAACGATCGACGGGGTTTAGCTTAACGAGGTACAACTTGCATGACGAACAACTCACCAGCGACGCTCAAACCGCTTACGCAGAATAACAGCGGTTAAGTTCATGACGATCAAGAACGCCAGCAATACCAGTATGGCCCCAGAGGTGCGTTCAGTAAACGCCCGTTCCGGTGCATCGGCCCAGAGGAACACTTGAACCGGTAATACGGTAGAAGGATCTGTCACGCTCTGTGGAATGTCAACAATGAAGGCCACCATGCCGATCATTAGCAGCGGGGCGGTCTCTCCCAGCGCTTGCGCCAAGCCGATGATGGTACCGGTGAGAATGCCAGGCATCGCCAACGGCAAAACGTGGTGTGTGATCACTTGCACCGGTGATGCGCCTAAACCGCGTGCGGCCTCGCGAATCGAGGGAGGTACCGATTTCAAGGCGGCGCGACTGGAGATGATAATGGTGGGTAAGGTCATCAGACTCAATACGATTCCGCCCACCAGTGGCGCCGAGCGCGGCAAAGCCAGATAATTGATGAACACCGCAAGGCCCAGTAATCCGAACACAATTGACGGTACCGCGGCCAGGTTATTGATGTTGACCTCAACGATATCCGTCCAGCGATTTTGCGGCGCAAATTCTTCAAGATAGATAGCGGCTGCCACCGCCACCGGAAAGGATAAAACGAAGGTGATCAGCAACACGTAAGCCGAACCGATCAGTGCTGCACGAATACCGGCCTGTTCAGCTTCGCGAGAGTTGCCGTTTTCAAAAAAGGTTTTACTCCAGCGCACATCGGTATCACCGGCTTGCTTCAAATCCTGTAACCAACCCAGTTGCGCATCGTTCAGGCGGGTGACTAAAGCGTCGGGATCGTCCTTGAATTTGCCGCGTTTGATCGGTTGAGTGAGATCGAGATTACGTTTGATCAGGGCATCGGCTTCATCGTCGGCGAGAATCCACAGCGGGACGGTTTCACCGAACGACTCGCGGTTGTTCTGCAGGTAATCGGCAAGCGAGTATTCAGCGCCTGAACTCCACAGCGAATATAATTTTCTTAAATCCCCACGTTTGGTTACGTCAGGAAACCGGTCGCGAATGGCGGTGCGTATCGCGACGTTGAAACTGGCTTGGCGAAGCTCGGCATCGCTGACGTCACGCTCAATATCCAGGGCTTGTGCGGTAAGTGGAACGTCGAGTTTGATGTAAGTTGCCTGAAAGGCGGGGTAGCCTTTGATCAGTATGCTTCCCAATAGCAGCACCAAAAAGCCTAAGCTCGCCACGATGGCAGCGACGCCAAAGCCTTTGAAAATCTTCTCGTTGCGGTAGCGCGTTTTCAGGGTTGCGCGGACGAGATCCGTGGTCTCGTTGCTCATTCGTATTGCTCCCGGTAGCGGCGTACCACGTACAGCGCGATCACATTTAATATCAGGGTAACTACAAACAGCATTAAGCCCAAGGCAAAGGCGGCAAGGGTTTTGGCGCTGTCAAATTCTTGGTCCCCGGTCAATAAAGTCACGATTTGCACGGTAACGGTGGTGACAGCTTCCAGTGGGTTGGCGGTGAGGTTCGCCGCGAGTCCGGCTGCCATCACCACAATCATGGTCTCGCCAATGGCTCGCGACACAGCGAGTAAAATTCCGCCAACAATGCCGGGTAAGGCTGCCGGGATAACCACTTTACGAATCGTTTCTGAATGCGTTGCACCAAGGCCTAAAGAGCCATCGCGCATCGCTTGCGGAACCGCTGTGATGACATCATCGGATAACGATGAGACGAACGGGATAATCATGACGCCCATGACCAGTCCGGCCGCTAGCGCACTCTCTGATGCCACGTCCAGCCCCACCGATTCCCCGATAGTACGGATGAATGGGGCCACGCTAAGCGCTGCAAAAAAGCCGTACACCACAGTAGGGATTCCGGCGAGCATTTCCAGTAAAGGCTTGATGATGGAGCGGGCGCGGGAGCTGGCGTATTCGGCCAAATAAATCGCCGACATCAAACCGAAGGGTACCGCCACCAACATGGCTATTAACGAGATCAATAAGGTACCGGTGAATAACGGCACAGCGCCAAACGAGCCCGTAGAGCCCACTTGATCAGCGCGGATGGCCGTTTGTGGGCTCCAATTCAACCCGGTAACAAAATCGATAAGGTTCACCTGACCAAAAAAGCGCAGCGACTCAAACAAGACCGATAAGACGATGCCCACGGTGGTGAGGATTGCAATTGACGCGCACAGCAGTAAAAACGCTTTCACCATCGTCTCGACCCGATGTCGCGCTGGGAACGAAGGTGAAATGCACTTCTGTGAAAACTGAGCCAACGCAATCGCGGCACACAGTGCGATAACAAACAAGGCCAGGGTTGAATTTTTTTCCAGCGATGCCAATCGGTTAGCAACCGCTTGTTTGGTCGGGTCAGTGAGGCTGTCGATGCGGCCCGATTCCACCGCGTTGTTGATCTCGTTGCGATACAAAGCCACGGACCTGACGCCTTGCTCATGAACCGAATCCGGGATACTGCTGGCGAGCAGTGTGTCGACAAAGAACGGTTGGAAGAGCGACCAGGCGATTAACACGAACAGCGCGGGTAGTGCGCACCATAACGCCACGAGGGATCCATAGTGGGCGGGTAGGGAGTGCATGCCTTTTAACCCCCCATTGGAGCGCGCCACCGAATACGCCCGGTGACGGCCCAACAGGAAGTACAGAAACGCCAGTACGCCTATGACGACAATGAGGTGCGTGACTGACAACGAATCCATACCGATCGATCTCTTACAAACTAGTCAATGCCTTTCAGCGTTTCCAGTGCCTGAATGGAGGCACCCGATTCTTTGCGCAAGTCGGCGTCGAGCGGGATCATACCTTTATCGGCGAGGTAACCGTCATCACCCCAAGCGCCTTCACTGGTGAATTCAGCGAGGTACTCTTCGATGCCCGGTACTGTGCCCACGTGTTGCTTCTTGACGTAGAAGTATAAAGGACGAGAGATCGGGTAATCACCATCGGCGATGGAATCAAAATCGGCTTCATAACCGCCGATAATCGAGCTTTGCACAATATTGTCGTTTTGCTCCAGAAAACTGAAACCGAATATACCAACGGCATCCGGGTTAGCCTGCAGCTTTTGCACGATAAGGTTGTCGTTCTCGCCCGCTTCTACGTAGGCACCGTCTTCACGCATCGTGTGGCACACCGCTTTGAAGCGATCGCTGTCAAAGGCTTCGATAAATTCAAACGCTGAACATCCGCCTTCCATCGCCAGTTCGGCAAACGCGTCGCGTGTACCCGATGTCGGTGGAGGTCCAAGCACCTCGATGTCGATCTCGGGTAAGTCGGATTAATGGCCAGCGGCTGTCGGGCAAATCCAATGACGCTGTTGAAGCATTGGGCCGCATTCCGGCAAGCTCTGTGATCCGCATCGAGGTCCAGGACGGTGCCCAGCTCGACATTC
>CALFBL010000366.1 GCA_937951695.1 uncultured Granulosicoccaceae bacterium
TGGGAGCAATGCTTGGCCTGGACAAGGCTTGGTGCGTGAACATTGTGCGAACCGTTGGCAACTACGAGGATGCCTACGAACGCCACGTTGGCTCATCGTCGAGGCTGCAACTTCCCCGCGGTGTCAATAAGCTCTGGTCTAATGGTGGCTTGATTTACGCACCGCCAATAAGGTAGCTTGCAGCGGTGATGAAACCGCTAAAAACACCGCACCAGGAACCCAATTGGGAAACGCACAACGTCGAGACGGTTTACGATAATCCGTGGATAACCGTCACCCACCGACAGGTGTCAGCCCCAACTGGGAAACGCGGCATCTACGGCATGGTTCATTTCAAGAATCTCGCGCTAGGCATTGTGCCTATTGATGCTGACGGAAACACTTGGTTGGTGGGCCAACAGCGCTACACACTGAATCAATACGCTTGGGAAATTCCTGAAGGGGGCGGTCTACGCGATATCGATCCGCTGATCACCGCACAACGAGAACTGCGAGAAGAGACCGGCATCGAAGCCACACGTTGGACACCGCTGTTGACTCTGCAAACCTCCAACTCGGTCACCGATGAAGTCGCCCATGCGTACATCGCCCAAGGGTTGTCGTTCGGTGATACCGAAACCGATGACACCGAGCGCTTGTCGGTGGTCAAGCTACCATTGGAAGAAGCGGTTGCGCGAGTTATGAATGGTGAAATCACCGACGCTCTGGCCATGGCGAGCTTGCTGAAAGTTCAGCGCTTGATTGATCGAGGTGAACTGTCCATTGACTAGAGGTCTGCTCGACAGAACCGCACGAGACACTGGTTCAGAACTAGCGAGATTCTTCGTCAAACCGATCGTAGAGATCGTCGTCGAACTCATCGATGTCATCTAGCCCACTTAGATCACCTTCGTCACGATCGAGCACGCGCTCGTGTGGGTCTTCGGTGTCCAACTCATCAGGTTCGAAATCGTTCGGGCTGACATCACCCAGATCGATGTCGGTTCCATCCTCAATGGATAGGGGGTTAAGATCACTCTCAGCCTCGGTAGAGTCCATCCGAGCGTACTCCTCCATCCGGTTGTCTGCGTAATGTTCCCCGGCCGATTTTTGCTCGGATTGACGAGTGTACGACGGTTCATTCTCGTCCGCAAATGCGCCACGATTGCCAGCCGGTTTGCTCCCAGCCTCTAATTCATTCGTTTGATCAGGATTCGTTGACACCAGTGTAATTTGCCGCAACATACTGATCGGCAGTGCGAGGAAGAAGATCCAGTACAACTCACGGTTCGTCAAGAACCTGGCTTCAGAGAAGTTACTGATCAGGTAGGCAACCACGAACGCCAACACAAACAATACACCGGCTTGCTGACGCTGGTACTGACAATAGAAAATTTCGATTAACTGCTGTACCACCATCAGTAATGCCACCACCGACAACGGCAGACCCACTTCTGAGGCCACCTGCAGAAAACCGTTGTGTGCGTGATACACCAACCAAGTAAAGTCGGTGTAGCGTTGCTGAATCCAGACCGTGTCGTCGTTTGGCCACCAAAGAGTTCCGTACCCGTATCCGGTTACAGGCTCCTTCATGATGAGCTTCCAGGTTTGTGCCCAAACCTCCCCACGCCCGGTTAAGTCGCCCGATCGCCCGAGTAGCTCAGCGGTGTCAATATTGGTGATTACCAACCCAATCAGACCAACAAACAAGACAGCCATCACGGCCATACGCACAAACCCCAGCTGGAACCGGTACGCCAGATACAGATATAAAGACAGAGAGCCTGCCACCACCATGGCCAACAAAGACGTGGCCGAGTCGCTCATGATCAATACCAAGAGCGAGATCAAAGCGAGCAGATAACAAAGCATACGCACTATCAGCGTGTTCACTGAATCGCTGATCGTTAGAAACAGGAGAACACTGATAGCAGACCAGAACCCCAAGGTATTTTTATCGTTAAGGATGCCTCGCCACACCCGTTGACCTTCGTAGTTTTCGATCGCCATTTCCGGCAACGCTAACGCGGCTACCAAGCTCATAACCATGATGAAACCCAGCACGCCCGCAGAGATTCTCAGAATCGTCAGTAACGGCACCATAAAGCCAAGATACACGGCGACTACCGACCCACCCAGCAAGTAGACCACGCGTTCAGCGGATACGCCCGGTGCCACCGACCAGCCGATCGAGACCACCGTGCCCACCAGCAGTACGACCAGCAATATGCGATAGCGCACCACCCAGGAGATCCAGTTGATGCCTTGACTGAACATTAAGCCCAGAAAGCCCATCAGATACAACAGCAGCCACAGCAGTGAGGACGTTACAACACCCAAATGAGGCGCAAAATACAGCACCAAAGAGTGCAGCGAGCTGCTGCCGAGCAGCACAGCGAGTATCAGTACAAGCCCAGCCAACAGCGAACCGCGGGTGGCCGTAGCCGGTTGTGAATAGGTCGCTACGCGCACCGGATCGCTCGCCTTGTCAGGGGATAAGCGCGAAAATCCCCAAGAGAATTTTTACGAATATCGGCGCTGGAACAGGTAGTCGATTGGATGTCTGAATGATATTGCAAGCAAAGCGGCATGGTGCTTATGATAGCCAAACGCCACCTCCCGCGCCCAAGAATCCGACAGTGAAATTACGAGCGCACATTACCGTCCTGCTCGTATGATCAAGTCGGTGAGACGGTGATCGGACGCTATCGCCTGTTTGCGGCTATTTCTCGCCCAGCCTTAGCGATTCAGTACACATGAGTCTGAATTTCAGCCCCCCGTGTGAACTCGACCAAATCGGCAGAAATTTGACTGATCGTGAAGCCGTCTTCAAGCACAGCACCCAATTCATAGCGCGAACCGTTCTCAGTCATTAAAAACGCAGGGGTTGAGCTAATAACCGCCACTATCCGGTCATCCTCAATGTTGCCTGTATGCACACTCGTCGAACTCTGTACCGCATGCGCTTTCACCAGCCGGGCTTTTGTTGGGGACTCTTTCAGGACTATCCCGAGAGACAAAACACTGACAGCGACCAAAGTCAATACAGTCATCGCCACTCGACTGTCAATCCAGTTCGGCAGCAACGCAGGTTTGGTGTAATCGATACGTCCGAACGGTTGATCAGAGGTGAAGGAATTATCATTGTAAGCGGCTCTGACCGGTTGAATCATCACCTCACTGGCCCCAATTTTTATCACCGAAGACGCAGACACCTCACCGCTATCGCCCGGTAGTAAACGCTGTTGACCTATCTCAACAAAACCTTGTTCAACACGCAAGCGCAAGCCTTCAACGTCGTTGGTCAGCGTCACCCGCATGAGTTGTTCTGGCAAAGCGTCCCCACTAGCCGATGCTGAGCGCAAGTCCGCCGAAGCGTCCAAGCGCAGCAACTGGTGCCAAGTATCGACACATCCAATAAAGAACTCAGAATCCAGGGTTGTGCCTATGGACAGCTCACCTGTGGGAATGGGGCGACTGGCACCCGATTTACGCCCGGATTTTACAACTATCTCGTATCTGGAATGGTCGATCAATGTTTCGAAGTCCGGTGCCGTTCGCTCGGCGAGTGATTATCCAACAGTGACGCCTCGGGAGAATCTGCGAACGCATGATCAATCGAGCTGATCAGATCCTTGTAGCGAGCCATATTGCTTTCACGATCCTTAATTAGCACCGCATTCATGGAGGGGAGTGCAACCACTCTAACAGCGGATCGAGACACTAATCGTTTCACTCGCGAGGCAACACCTGGGATCACAGTGCCTTCATCGTTTGGCAACGTCTTGTCAATCGCGTACGCATGCTGTAAGACAAACATCCGCTCAATAATCTGATCGTTAATCTGTTCGTTAATCTGTTCGTTAATCTGTTCGTTAATCTGTTCGTTAATCTGTTCGTTAATCTGATCGTTAATCTGATCGTTAACTTGATTGTTAACTTGATTGTTCAGTAGCTCGCGAAGCGGCTCAAGCTCACGCGGCTGGACACGCATAATCGCAGGCGGCACTTGAGGATCTGGGATAAGCGGCACAGAAGCCGGCGTGTTGGATTTAATGGCCAGAACGTTCGGGACAACGCTCGACGCTGTTTCCAGCGTACCGATTTGCAGCATCGGCGGCGAAGCTGCACGAATGTCGATTGCTGAATCACTGAATTCGATCAGCAGTGACAGCTCCTCGCTGATGTGGCGAAGCACGCTGTCAATCGATCCTGCGTAATCCCCCGATACCTCTGCGTTGATGTCCGCATCGATCGCAGCTTCATGGCCGGTACCAACTAATACCGCCTGATACGCCACACGCACAGGCGCTTCACGAAACGAGACTGCAATAGCGCGCGACAGTGTCTTGGCTGTTGCTGGTTTATCCGCACGCACAGCGTTGTGCATGACTAGCACAAGGAGCAGAGCGAGAACCAGACCAGCGGTGGCACGATGCTTCGCCAACCAAGCGCTACATCGCATAAACATAAACTGGTGCTTGACCGAGTTCATGGCAAACTCTGACCGATTATTGAAAAAATCGGACGTACTGGCACTCGAAAAACCAGGCCACATTGTAGACGCATGGCGATCTGACCAATAATTGCTTTTAATCTTCGGTGCTAACTTACCTAAAACGCTGGACTAAATCGAATCGTTGCAACAATTACGTGAGAATCATCACATTTATTAGGCAGGCACCACTAAATGCATCACAGAAACTCAGCGGTGGAACTTCGCGGACTTGTTAACCGCACTTCAACACCCGGCGACGCATTGTGTTAGCTGAGACTGCCGAGTCAGAGCAATCAGCGACGGCTGTCGCTCACGACAAACCAAGCGCTGCGCCCGGTTTTTTCGAGCCACCCACACAGTATAACCGGCTAAAGACTTTAGTGCGGTCCACCTCGGGGATTCCACACGGTATCCACCGTGAGGTGGGATCTGAAGAGTACCAAAAGATGCTTGACATTCCAGAAGATGATGATGACATTCTCGGCGCTGCCATCAAAGATGCAAAAGATAACACAAAACC
>CALFBL010000367.1 GCA_937951695.1 uncultured Granulosicoccaceae bacterium
AAATTGCTTGTATTAGACACAAAGTGCAGCATTGGAGACGCACACCGCACTGGTCATGTAGCGCTCAAGCTCTTTGTGGTTCTGCACAATTTCCATCGCGCGCCCACCCAATACATAACTGGGACGAACCACCAAGGGAAAACCGATACCCTCGGCCTGATCCAACGCCTCTTGCACGGTGCGCGCGGTGCAATTATCTGGCTGCTTTAACTGCAGATCCTGTATGAGCTGTTGGAAGCGTTCACGATCTTCGGCCAAATCAATCGAATCAGGAGTGGTGCCAATGATCGGTGCGCCAGCGGCTTCCAGCGCCTGAGCCAATTTGAGCGGCGTCTGGCCGCCGTATTGAACGATAACGCCCTTGGGTGATTCAACGTGAATGATTTCTAGTACATCTTCCAGCGTCAGCGGCTCGAAGTACAGTCGATCAGAGGTATCAAAATCGGTGGATACGGTTTCCGGATTGCAGTTGACCATGATGGTTTCAAAACCGTCTTCGCGCAAAGCCAGAGCTGCGTGCACACAGCAGTAATCGAATTCGATGCCCTGTCCGATGCGGTTAGGCCCACCGCCAAGCACCACGATTTTATCGCGCGCCGTGGGGTTCGATTCGCACACTTGCTCATAGGTTGAATACATATATGCGGTACTGGTGGCAAATTCTGCAGCGCAGGAATCCACACGCTTGTATACCGGACGAACTCCCAAGGCATGACGATGGTTGCGAAACGTCTGCTGGGAGCAACCCATCACACTTGCCAGTCTGGCGTCTGCAAAGCCTGCTCGTTTTAATTGCCACATGGCCCGCTTATCGATGTCTTCAACTGCCTTACCGACCAGCTCGGCTTCTGCTCGCACAATGTCTTCAATCGCAGCCAAGAACCAACGATCAATTTTCGTAGCGTGGTAGATCTTTTCAAGCGACCAGTTATGTCGAAACGCATCCGCCACGTACCACAGTCTTCGGTCCCGCACCACGCGTAGCTCTCGCTCTAACGTGATGTTTACCTCTTCTGCTTTGATGTTGTCGGTATTGAGAATTGGATCGAATCCATCGACACCGATTTCCAGACCCCGTAAGGCTTTTTGCAGTGATTCAGAAAACGTTCGGCCTATCGCCATCACTTCCCCAACCGACTTCATTTGCGTGGTGAGTCGAGAATCGGCAGCGGGAAATTTTTCAAAGGTAAAGCGCGGTACTTTGGTGACCACGTAATCGATCGAGGGCTCAAACGATGCTGGAGTCAAGCCACCGGTTATCTCGTTTCTTAGCTCGTTCAGAGTAAAACCCACGGCTAACTTTGCCGCCACCCGTGCAATCGGAAAACCGGTTGCCTTCGACGCCAGCGCGGATGAACGCGATACACGCGGGTTCATCTCAATGATGATCATCTCGCCGTTCTCAGGGTTAATGGCGAATTGAACGTTGGAGCCACCCGTATCCACGCCAATGCATCGCAGCACGTCAATCGATGCGTTACGCATGATTTGATATTCTTTGTCGGTCAGAGTTTGAGCTGGCGCAACGGTGATCGAATCACCGGTGTGTACACCCATTGGATCTAGATTTTCGATCGAACAGATAATGATCACGTTATCGGCTGAATCTCGCACCACCTCCATTTCGTACTCTTTCCAGCCTATCACTGACTCTTCCATCAGCACTTCAGTGGTCGGGGACAAGGCTAATCCGCGAGCGACAATCTGTTGAAACTCGTCGATGTTGTACGCAATACCGCCGCCACTACCGCCCATGGTGAATGACGGCCGCAAGATGCAAGGAAAGCCGATATCGGGCAAGGCTTTCCTCGCATCTTCCATGCTGTGCAAGATGGCGGCTTTCGGTGTCGCCAGGCCAATTGCTGTCATAGCGTTACGAAATTTTTCCCGATCTTCGGCCAGATCGATCGCTTCTGGGCGTGCCCCGATCATCTCCACATCAAATTCTTTCAATACCCCTTCGCGATTCAAATCCAGCGCGCAGTTCAAAGCGGTTTGCCCTCCCATCGTGGGCAATAACGCATCCGGTCTCTCGCGTTCAATAATGGCTCGCAGCACGCGCCAGTCAATGGGTTCGATGTATATGGCGTCTGCCATATCCGGGTCGGTCATGATGGTGGCGGGATTGGAATTCACCAAGATCACGCGAAACCCTTCTTCCCGTAACGCCTTGCAGGCTTGAGCGCCGGAATAATCAAACTCACAGGCCTGACCGATCACGATGGGGCCCGCGCCGATAATGAGAACGCTTTTTAGGTCACTGCGCTTTGGCATGGTTTTCAGGGATTCCGAAGTGAGTGCGAGTTAGGTGAGAGTTACGTGGCGAATAGACAATAGCAACGGCGACTCGTGTCGGTTATTGCATGAGATGAACGAATTGATCGAACAACACATCCAGCTCTTGCGGTCCCGGGCTGGCTTCGGGGTGTCCCTGAAAGCTAAAGGCCGGCGCATCCAGCCGTCGGATACCCTGCAAACTTTGATCGAATAACGACAAATGGGTGATGGCCACGTTGTTCGACAAGCTCTCCGGGTCGATTGCAAAGCCATGATTCTGGCTACTGATAAACACCCGGCCGGTGGCCGTATCCATCACTGGATGGTTCGCACCGTGGTGACCAAACTTCATTTTCACGGTTTGTGCACCTGAGGCCAATCCGAGCAGTTGATGCCCCAGACAAATGCCAAAAGTTGGCAATTTCTCGTCCACCAAGGCGCGAATGGTATCGATAGCGTAGTCGCACGGTTCAGGGTCCCCAGGACCATTGGACAAAAAAAGACCATCCGGTAACAAGGCTTTGATGTCTGCCGCTGTGCTGGTTGCAGGCACCACCGTCAAGCGGCACCCTCGATCGGTCAGCATGCGCAGAATATTGTGTTTTACACCGAAATCCATCGCCACCACGTGCTTGCCGCCGGCCGAACTGCCCACCGCTCGAGCTGATCCGTCGAGTGTCCAAGTGCCACTATCCCAGCCATAGTTTTTCTCGGTGCTGACAGCTTTCGCCAGATCCATTCCGGCAAGGCCAGGAAACGCTTTGGCCGCCTCGACGGCCTCACTTTCACTCATGGCGTCACCGGTGACGATGCAACCGGGCAATGAGCCCTTGTCGCGCAGCAGTCGGGTTAGCGCCCGAGTATCGAGATCGGCGATGGCCACCACGTTCTCGTCGCGCAAGTAGTCGCCAAGGGATTGTTCATTGCGCCAGCTGCTGGCCATGCGGGGTAAGTCCCTGATGATGAGACCTGCGGCCTTGACCGATGAGCTTTCTACATCATCGCTGTTGGTACCGGTATTGCCAATGTGGGGGTACGTCAGGGCAACAAGTTGCCGCGAATAGGAAGGGTCGGTGAGGATTTCCTGATAGCCGGTCATGGCGGTGTTAAACACCACCTCCCCTACAGCGCGACC
>CALFBL010000368.1 GCA_937951695.1 uncultured Granulosicoccaceae bacterium
ATTTCATCGATCAGGCAATCCACCAGATCCTTCTGACGGGCCTCCATGATTTCCGCAATGCGTAGCAGCCAGCGTTCCCGCTCTGTTGGGGTAGTTTCTTTATAGCTGGCAAAAGCCCCTTTGGCCCCTTTGACTTGCTGCTTGGCGGCAAGTTTGGCCGCCCTCTTCTCTTCCTTACGCTTGGCTTTCTCTTCGGCTTTCTTGCTCTTCTCGGCTATCTTTAATGCCGAACTATCGAGCAATGCGGTGGACAACGCGTCGCGCATGTCGTCGAACTGATGATTTAAACGTGTGATCGTGATGTGCCCTTCCGAGCCCCCTTCTTTACGCTCACGAGACGCCGCCGCAACTATTGCCAAAATCACAATCACTATGGCAATAACAATGGTTAACACTTTGAGAAAAAACAATCCGTAGTTGATAAAAAATTCGGCCAAGACAACACTCCAGTTATTTGCTTAAAAACCAACATTGATGAATGCGGGCATTGCGTTGAAAATCTTTATCGAGAGACCACGAGCTACGATCTTCAATGGTGACATCCGGACAGGTGACTTCAATCGCGGACCGGTCTAGTTTGAATCGGCGAAAATTATTTGAAAACACCAGGGTGCCGCCTGGTGCCAATAAACGCCAACAGCGTTCAAGGCAGGCCACGTGGTCGCGCTGCACGTCCCAGTCGTGATCCAAGCCTCTCGAATTTGAATAGGTCGGCGCATCCAGTACGATCCAGTCAAACTGCGGCGGTTCCGTGGCGTCACTGGCTTCCTCGATCCATTGCACCACATCAGCACGGACGACCTCATGTTCGTCGCCGTACAGTTCGTTGAGTTCCATGTTGCGGCAGGCCCACTCGCAGTAGCGCTTTGACAGATCAACCGATACGGTTTCGCTGGCCCCACCGGTCGCGGCGGCAATGGACAACGTGGCGGTATAAGCAAACAGGTTCAACAACCGCTTGCCTTTACTCACGGTGTGCAAGTGCTGCTTGAGGATTCGGTGGTCAAGAAATAAACCGGTGTCCAAGTAATCGCTGAAATTCAACTCCACCTTGCCTTGAGGTTCATCCAGAATCGCTAACACACGAGAATCGTCTTGCCGTACATACTGTGTACTGCCCTCTTGGTGACGGCGCAGTTTCATAAACACACGCGATGGCGTGACCTCCAGCAATTCCGGCAGCGCATCCACCACCGCTTGCCGACGCGCACTGGCCATCGCCACATTCACCGAGGCCGGGGCTTCGTACTCTTGCACGACCACGTAGCGCGCATCGCAGTCGTACACATCAATAGCCACCGCAAATTCTGGTAAGTCCGCATCGTACACCCGGTACGCAAATATCTCCTGCCGCTCAAGCCATTTTCGCAAGTGCTTTCGATTTTTATTGATACGGTTCGAAAAACCGGTGGTGTCCACCGCCTGACTCCTCGGCGCAGGGATCGATCCCATCATGACATCGCAATCGATACCGCCGTTCTGAAACTCCAGTGCGGATTTCAGCGGCAGGCGCGAGCGTTTAACGGCCTGCCGGGAGGCCACTATTAACGAGCAGGCCCAGCCGGGGTAGTCAGCGCTGAGTTGCACACCCATCTTTTCGTACAAACCGTCATCGTCACTGATTCGCACCCCATAGGGTGGATTGGATATCACCAGTCCCGGTCCCGGCGGTTTGGACTTCAACGGCGCTCTAAAACTTTGACGCTGCCATACGATATCCTCGGCCACCATCGCACTTCTGGCGTTGGCGAGCGCAGCGCTCACCGCCTGCGCGTCCTTGTCAGCACCGACCATGGGCGGCAAGGTTTTGGTGGCAGCTCTTTGCATGCGCGCTTCACTGTCTTGCAAGCACGCTTGCCATTCCGCGTCATCGTGCCCAGCCCAGCCTAAAAAGCCGTAGTAACTGCGCAAGCGCCCTGGAGGGATGTCCCGCGCCATCAAGGCCGCTTCGATTAATAACGTGCCCGACCCGCACATCGGATCCACCAACGGTTCACCCGCATCGCAACGACTCGGCCAATCCGACTGCAACAGCATGGCCGCTGCCAGATTCTCTTTTAATGGCGCAGGTCCCTGCGCCTGACGGTAGCCGCGGCGGTGTAACCCGTCACCGGAAAAATCCACTGCCAGTCGGACTTTGTCGCGAAACACGTAGGCGTTGACTCGCAGCGAAGGCTGATCGGTTTGGACGTTGGGCCGCTCCTGATACGTGTCTCGAAACTGATCCACGATGGCGTCTTTTACGGTCAAAGCAGCGTATTGAGAGTGCGTCATAGCGGATTTGGATGTAAAGCCATCAATGGCCAAGGTATCCGTGACACTCATGTGAGTCGACCAGTCGATCTCCTGCACGGTGGCGTAGAGCTGTTCGGGGGTGGCGGAAGCGCCTGAGTGAATGGGCAGCAGCACGCGATTGGCCAACCGGCTCCACAAGCAAGCGCGATAGCCCACGGGGAGCCCGCCGCTAAATTGAACACCGGCACCGGCAGCGCGCACCGTGCGCGCCCCAAGGCGGGTAAGCTCATCTGCCAATAGCGACGCTATCCCGCTCGGGCATGTCGCATACATCAGGGTGTCTGGGTTTATCACCGCTTATAACTCGTTGGCAGAGGAATAACGCCCATCGCGACTGCCTTCGGGCTGGACTGGGCATGAGGAGTACACTGTCATTGTAACTCACACACGTAACACGGGACGAGCCGGCAACATGAAACTAACCAGCTATGGAGCGGCCGGAGAGGTCACTGGCTCATGCCATCTGCTTGAAGTGGGCGGCGCTCGCATCCTCCTCGATTGTGGCCTGATTCAAGGCCGGCGCAAAGATGAGCTGCGCAATCACGATCCCTTCCCGTTTGCTCCAGCGATGCTCGACGCGGTTGTGCT
>CALFBL010000369.1 GCA_937951695.1 uncultured Granulosicoccaceae bacterium
CTACGCGCTCTATCCCCGCATGTCGGTGCGCCGCAATCTTTCCTTCGGTCCTTTGTCTATCGGGTAACGGCGCAAAGCCCGATACCGGTGTTTTTGGATACCGTGCGAATACCCTGGTGGGATACCGAACTGCAGCTTGCACGGGAAGCCATCATCCCTGCGCGTCGAATAAACGTGGGTTTGCCTGATCGAGCGAATGTCCTGAGTAAGCTGGCGCTGGAAGAAAGCGGTATCAGTCGATTAAAATTTCAGTTGCAAACCGCCAACCCATTGCGACTGCTGAGCCACATCGCAGCGGGCATTGCGTTGGTGTATTTGCTGTGGTGCTTAGTACCTTACATCTTGAACCGATCGCCACACCAACGGCATCTCAATCAACACCTGAGGCACTTAAAAACCATTGCCCACAGAGGGGATGCACGCGAACTGTATCAGACACTGATGACACCGTATTCACGTCAATTGTTGCAGGGAGCCGAACGCGAGCTTGTTTCCCGGCTGGAGACTCTCCTGTTTAGCAATCACGCAGACGCGCACCCTCGCCAGGAAAGATACCCTTTGAGCCATTGGCTTAAGGCTGTAATCAAGAAAGCCAGACAAACAAACGAATTGGTTACTACAGATGTGAGTGATGGACTTGCAGAGTTATAAACTTAGCCTAGTAACAATCAGCCTAACAAAGAATCGATTACAACCAAAATGAATGGAGAAGTTGATGAAACACACACTGAATTCAACAATAGTTGGAGCAGCACTCGCCGCTTCTGCGTTTACGGCACACGCCGACACCAATAATTTTGGTGCAGCGGGTGTGTTGTCCAATAAAAATTCCGAAGATCTTCCTGAAGCCACACTGTCTTCGGGTATGCCTCTGCTTGATGTAAACAAACTCGTTTTGCAGTCGGGTAAGTACTATGAGTGGGAGATTACCTCGGATGGCAGTCAGGAGCTTGCTTTAGCCGGTGCCGGGTTTCTGAGAGCCATCTGGATCGATGAAATTGTCATTGAAGGTATAGAGATTCGCCCTCTAGGGCTCGATAGCTTGGAGTTCGATGAAGCCGGTACCGTGGAAATCGGTTTTCTTGCGATAAAGCCCGGCACTTACACTTTTGGTGTGCCCGAAAGACCCTCACAAACCCTTGAAATTACCATTCAATAACTGGTTTAATGCAACCTTATGAAGCCTGTCTATCCATCGATTCTGCTCTTGCTGTGCACGTTGACAGTGTCAACCCTGCACGCTCAAGCACTGAGCATTAACATTGTCTACATCGAACAACAGCGCGTACGTCCACCGGTGCTATCTAACCTAGTAGTTCACCCAGACGATGAAGGTTCACAGGGTGCGCTGCAGGGCGTCGCTGACAATAACACCACCGGCAAATTTCTAAAGCATGAGTACATCCTGCAATCGCGTATTGTCGCGCCGGAGGACAACCTCAAAGAAGCCGCTCAGTCGGCTCTTGAAGGGCCTCAACTGGTCGTCACCAATATGCCGGCTGAAGCATTAAACCAGTTAGTCGACTTACCCGAAGCACAGGATGATCTTTTTTTTAACGCCGGCAGTACTGACACCGAATTTCGAGACGACAACTGTCGATCCAACATTTTGCATACTTTGCCTTCTCGAGCCATGCTGACCGATGCGTTGATGCAGTTTTTTAACAAACGCAAATGGGATTCTCTATTTCTGCTGGAGGGCAATCGTGAGGTTGACACCCGCTTTGCCGATTCAATTAGACGTTCCGCAAATAAGTACCGCATCTCGATTGACCATGAAAAACTGTGGGTAGAAAATTCTGATTTACGTCGGAACGCTGCCGAAGAAATTCCGCTTTACACCCAAGCCAGAAAGTACGACGTCGTCGTGGTTGCAGACGAAGATGATGATTTTGGCCAATACGTGTTGTATAACACTTGGCTGCCGCGCCCCGTTGCCGGCACCGCGGGGCTTGAGCCTGTTGCCTGGGATCGGGTGGTCGAGCAATGGGGGGCCGCTCAACTGCAGTCGCGCTTTCAGGACCAAGCGATGCGGTCCATGACCAGCATCGATTACGCCGCCTGGGCCGCCGTTCGAACCATCGGTGAGGCGGTCACGCGAATCCAAACTGTTGACCCCGCAGCAATTCGGGATTATGTGTTCTCAGACGCCTTTTCATTGTCCGGTTTCAAGGGCGTGAAATTAACCTATCGCCGCTGGAACGGTCAGCTGCGTCAGCCAATCCCTTTAGTTCACCCACAGTCAGTGGTGGCACTTGCTCCATTGGCGGGATTCCTACATCATAGAACTGAGCTGGATACACTCGGGCTCGACCAACCTGAATCCAAATGCACGGATATGAATTGACCATGAAAAGCTGGTACACCTGCACACTGCTCTCAGCCCTTGCAAGCACCGCGATGCTCGGCGCACAGAACGCCAGAGCACACTGGGTGTACGTGTCGAACGAAAAAGATGACACCATCTCAGTCATCGATACCGAAACCAACGAAGTCATCAAGACCATTGAAGTAGGTGAAAGACCCCGTGGCGTTACTCTGTCAAAAGATTTCAAGTATCTGTTTATCTGCGCATCCGATTCGGATACAGTCCAAATGATGGATTTGGCCACCGACAAGATAATCCATGACCTGCCTTCCGGTGAAGACCCAGAACAATTTGCCCTGCACCCCGACAACAAGCATCTGTATATTGCCAACGAAGATGACGCCGTCGCCACCGTCGTCGACATCGAATCACGAACGGTAGTGGCGCAAATTGACGTCGGAGTTGAGCCTGAGGGCATGGCCGTCAGCCATAATGGTCAATGGGCGATCGTGACATCGGAAACCACTAACATGGCTCATTGGATTGATACCAGCACGAATAAACTGGTTGAAAACACGCTGGTAGACCAACGACCGCGAGACGCTGAGTTCACCCGCGATGATAAAGAGCTGTGGGTATCGTCAGAAATCGGTGGCACGGTCTCTGTGATCGACGTCGAATCAAAGCAGATAAAGCAGGTCATTAATTTTGAAATTCAGGGTATGTCAGCTGATCGGATTCAGCCGGTAGGAATGGAACTCACCGCCAATGGCAAACACGCGTTCATCGCTCTGGGCCCGTCCAACCATGTTGCCGTGGTCGATCGGGCAACCTTTGAACCGATAGAATATATTCTGGTAGGCAGGCGTGTTTGGCACACTGCCCTGACACCCGAACAAGATAAGCTCTACACCACCAACGGCGTCTCAGGAGACGTTACCGTGGTGGACGTCAAATCCTTGAAAGCGGAAAAGACCATCAAGGTGGGTCGATTCCCATGGGGCGCTGCCATTCTGCCTAAAGACAAAATACCGAACTAAGTACACACTGCGCCATCCAGCCAAATCGAATTGTTCAATAAGTACAGGCGATAGTGCATGACAGCAACCGCACTATCTGTTGACAACGTCACGTACAGCTACAAGCACATTGAGGCCTTAAAAGGTGTCTCTCTGGATGTTGAAGCCGGTCGCTTTGTCGCCCTGCTCGGCTCAAACGGCGCTGGCAAAACCACACTGTATTCCATTATCACAGGACTCTATCGCACGCACAGCGGCGCTGTGACCATACAGGGCCACTCACTGGAGTCGGATACGCTTAAAGCCCTTGCTGCCATCGGTGTGGTTTTCCAGAAAAGTACACTGGATATGGATCTTACCGTACTGCAGAACCTGAGCTACGCGGCAGATCTGCACGGTATGCCACGCAAAGAAACCAGGTGCAAAATCGATACGGCTATTGAACTGCACAACATGCAGCAATACGCTAAGCGAAAAGTTGCAGCCCTTAGTGGCGGCCAGAAACGTCGTGTGGAGTTAGCACGCGCCTTACTGCACAGCCCGTCGCTAGTGTTACTCGATGAGCCGACGGTCGGTTTAGATTCCAGCAGTCGGGCAGACTTTGTCTCACATGTGAAATTATTGTGTCGCTCTCAAAACACCGGTGTGCTGTGGGCCACCCATTTAATGGATGAGGTGGATCCAACCGACAGCGTGTTCGTGCTGAACAAAGGATTGATCGTCGCTAACGGAACGGCCGCTGAACTGATGACTCAATACAACCAACCCGACGTGACATCCCTCTTTAATGAAATAAACCACGCCCAGAAGGCTATCGACCAAAACTCTCGAATCAGCCAGGAACGCAACATAGACCGCAACCGAGAATACACCCCAGAAGGCAGTGGAAAAATCGACAAAGGGGCCGATAGGTGAACGCAACGCACGCTTTACGCTGTCTGCGAGGGGTAGCAACCCGCGAAGCGTTACGATTCATTGGCCAGCGAGGACGGTTCTTCTCAGCCTTAGTAAGGCCGCTGATCTGGTTGTTTGTGTTTGCCGCTGGTTTTCGATCCGTATTGGGCATATCCATCATAGCGCCGTACGAAACCTACATCGTCTACGACGAGTACATAGCCCCGGGACTAGTCGGCATGATTCTGTTGTTCAATGGCATGCAGAGCTCGTTATCGATGGTCTACGATCGCGAGATGGGCAGCATGAGCGTACTGCTCACCACCCCGCTACCACGCTGGTATCTGTTGCTGTGCAAACTACTGGCAGGCGTATTCGTCGCCATACTACAAGTCTATGTCTTCCTGCTTATCGCCTGGTTCTGGCACATCAGACCACCCGCGATGGGTTACCTGTTGGTGCTGCCAGCGTTGTGTTTCGCCGGACTGATGCTGGGCGCCCTTGGCTTGCTACTGTCCTCATTGGTTCGACAACTAGAGAACTTCGCTGGTGTGATGAACTTTGTGATTTTCCCGATGTTCTTCGCATCCTCCGCCCTCTACCCTTTGTGGAAAATGCAGGAATCCAGCGTGCTGCTGTACTGGATATGCGTGTTCAACCCCTTCACACACGCTGTTGAGTTGATTCGCTTTGCCCTCTACGGTAAGGTTGCTTGGCTGTCACTGGGAGTTGTGGGCATCTGTGCTCTGGTATTTCTCGGGGCAGCGGTCGTCGGTTACGATCCGTCCCGGGGGTTTTTACCTAAGAAAAATATGGCTGCCAATGCATGAAAAAACTACTCTCACTCTTTATCTTGTTTGCCAGTTCACATTTGTTCGCTGCAGATTTTCCTGACAACGCAAGCATCTATCTGATCGATGCACAGCAACAGGAAACCCGAATCGGAGCGGTGACCTTCAAGAATGTCGGTGACGGCAATACCGCTGTTCAGGTGAACATAGACAACAGCCAGTTCAGCGAACATTTTCTATCCATGCGCCCATTTCGCTGTATAGAGGGTGAGTCTGAATGGTTCTGTTATCTCGAATACCCCTACGATTTGCGCTCCGTCATCACCACGGAAGATTTAAGCGATCTTGAATACCAGCTACTGTTTATCCGCAAAACGCCGGAAGAATTTGGCATCGACGCCTGGAACGGGTTGTACTATCAGTTAACGCAAGAGTCAGATGGCTCAATTACTGGCACCCTACTAGAAGGGGATCTCAACAGCTTACAAAGTCCACCTGAGAAAACATACGCAAAACCCGTTGAACTCACTGAATTCATCCCGGGGAGTAAAACCAAGAGATTGTTCCCCAGCTTGCGTATCTATTGATCTAAAGCTTGAAGCACTTGGCTGTCGATGATCAATAAAGACGGTTTCGCTATCGACTCAACATCGCGGTAAGGTAACATTGCGGCCGGCACGTGGTCTTGAGTTACTCATGGTGCCGAGCCGGTCGCAATTTACAGCTTCAAAGTTCTGTTCGCTTGTCGTATTATTTCATCGAATGTGACAGGTATGAGTTTTACAGAGACTGTGCAGATCTTGGGCAGAATTATGTCATCAGAGCGGCTCGCAACCGAGCAATAAACAAACAGTATCGGCGTGAATTGGCATCGGTAAAACTGTTCGACTTGCTTGAATCCAATCGGGCTCAAGGGAAAATTGATCTATCGATTCAGGTCAACGGGAAGCGTAAATTCAGAACGGCGACACTATCCATAATTTGTGCCCCGGTTTCTGTGCCGCCACCGCCGAATAAAACGGTAAAGAAAGACGGCCCCAATCTGCCCATGATTTCGTTAAACGCTATTATCGCAGTAGAGCGCAACCCGCCGAAAAACAAAGAGCCTTTGCTATGGGTTCTGTTAACGAACATGGACGTCACGAATCTTGACCAAGCCGTTGAAAAAGTAGAATGGTATTCGAAACGTTGGAACATTGAGACCTTTCATACAGTACTAAAATTTGGCTGCGGTGTTGAAAAAGCACAGTTGCGAACCGCACAGGCGTTGAAAAACTACGTCATCATGACAAGTGTTGTCGCATGGCGTATATTCTGGCTTTCTCAGCTACGCGAGGAATCGGGCGAGAGCCATTGCAACGAAATACTGTCAAAGACTGCAATGGCGTTTGCTATATCGGAAGTCCCTGAAAACAAAGGCATCACCGAACGAGCCGCCAAGCGTCGCACAAGCGCCTGTATGGATTGCAAAGCTCGGAGGTTGCATCGGACGAGCTACAGACCCACCACCGGGAGTGATTAGCGTGTGGCGAGGGTGGAACAGATTAATGTGTATTGTGGACGATCATCGCGATATTTATGGGTAAAGCTAAGTACCGCGCACAGGTAGCGAATCAGCGATTGGTGTGATAGCCGAAAATAGTTAGGGCGCTGGGTAGGTCGCGTTAATCTCGCTGGCAGCTTCTGGCGTCAAGTTCCAGGGAAGCAACGCCTCGATGTCATCGGCGGTGACGGCATTCGATAATTCAGCTAGCAAGACACTGAGAAAACGGTATGGTCGAAAAATGATCTGATGACGGTCATCGGGCATGTCGAAAAAAACCATCAGGCAACGTAAAAAACCCCAGACTTTCAAGATAGCTGGTTGTGGAACTATTCTTCTATTCGCTATCTACCACCAAATTGACTTCGTCATCGGTAAATCCAAAGTTTTTCATCATTAACCGGTGTTGATCTGAACCTAAATAGTCTACGAGAACATCATCCACTTCGGCACACAGCTCTTTATCTGATAACGAAAATCCGAATGATCCGAATGCTGGGGCTTTTTCAGACGTCGGGACGGTCACAGCTTCTAACGCCAGATCTGAATGCAAATCTAAGTACCCAGTATGAGCACGACCCACACTGGCGTATGCATCCGTCTCCCCTTTGAGCACTGAATTTGCGGCTTCCGCATAAGTTTCAAATATCCGCACGTAATCTTCTGAAACACCGAATTCGATAGCAGAGCGATGCTGGAACTGATCCCTAATGACCGCAATTTTGCAGTTCCCGGATTCCGCGACTGATCGGTATCCGCTCAGTCCTTTTGGATTACCACTAGGCACAAGCAACCCGTCCGGTAGCGCCCAAATAGGTCGACTAAAGGTAGCGACTTGTCTTCGCTCAGCGGTGCCAAACAGACCCGTTGTCATCTTCCAGCGCCCTTCTGCAACACCGGGAAGCAATTCTGCAAACTCAGCTTCAATCGGTTCAAAGTTATCAATACCGATCTGGTCAAAAACGATCCTTGCAAGTTCCACGTCGCAACCGGTGACGATACCCTCATCGGTTCGATAATTGAACGGAGGTTCAACAAGATAAGCAAATTTCATGGAATCAATGTTGCAGCAATTTTCGATTAAACGCCAATCTTTCTAACTACCGGATTGGTCGTAATAGAGTCACCAAATCTCACGGCAATCTGACAATTTCCGTTGGGTAAGATCTGATTTCGTTTACTCTATCAGAGCAGAACCTCTCCCGCTGGGGCGAACACTCACAACAGCGGCAAAGTGCGCGACGTTCAAATTGCCATATAATTAAGCATGATGCGAAATGGCAATCTGGGCGATGCGTTTTTTGTCCGTATACAAAGTGTTGTGGGGGGGGCTGGAGTGTAGATACCTCCGGCTACCCGATTAGGTTGTTATTCGCCCACTTCAACTTGGCACTCAACTGACTGGGATAACGACAGACCATACCAAAAACGGGGAATTTATTGCCTAAATACATCTCGATATCAGATGCAGCAAGGTTACTGCCCAAAGTAAGCCGAATACTCGTCATCGGTTGCTCAGGCGGCGGAAAAACCACACTCGCGGTAGATCTAGCCACTAGGCTTGGCATTGAATACCAATCATTGGATCGCGACGTACGATGGTTACCTGGCTGGAATGAACGTGAAAAACTGAAACAGCGGAATATCATCAAAGAACTGGTAACAAGAAGCAGCTGGGTAATGGACGGCAGTGGCGCTTCTACCTTTGACATACGATTACCTAGAGCTGACTTGGTTCTTTGGGTTCGCGTCAAACGACACATAGCTTTGAAAGGTCTTGCAGAACGCGTAATTTGCAACATTGGGACCGTTAGGCCTTATATGGCTAGGGGCTGCCCTGAACAACTCCCAGATTTCGAATTTCTTGCGTACATTTGGAATTTCGAGAAAAGACAAACGCCCAAATTCAAGAAAAACTTAACTGAGCATGGAGCAAACGTTCCGGTAGCAATGCTGAAATCTCATTTCGAGATTCAAAATTTGCTACAAGGTGCATTCGAAACCAACAGACCACGATAAAGCTGTGGCTACGTGGGCTACGTGGGCTACGTGGGCTACGCCTTTTCCATTATCATTCCCAATCAATCAACAGAAGCGTTGCCATGAACCGAATCGTCCTGATCATCGCCTTTGCACACATAGCGTTTCTGAGCGGGTGCGCCGCACTGACAGGAAGTGGCGATTCTCCGGTGGTGCGTGTGGTCGGTATCGAGCCGCTACCCAGCGAAGGCCTGGAAGCGCGTTTCGCACTGAAGCTTCGCGTACAAAACCCTAACGAGGGCGCGCTATCCTACGATGGATTGTCCGTAA
>CALFBL010000370.1 GCA_937951695.1 uncultured Granulosicoccaceae bacterium
GCTCGTCATGATGCTCGTCATGATGCTCGTCATGATGCTCGTCGTGATGCTCGTCGTGATGCTCGTCGTGATGCTCGTCGTGATGCTCGTCGTGATGCTCGTCGTGCTCACCCAGGCTGCTTTCAATCAACCGTTCCTTGACAACGCAATCACCCCCCTTGATGTTAAACAGAACAGTGGGCTCGTTCAACATGGCCAGCGCTTCCTCAACTTTGGCATGATCTTCATCGGTCGTCGGAGCGTATTCAAAGCCCACCAGATTGTTCCACGGCGATTCGATGTCGATCACGAGGTTGGAATCAAACAAGGCCACGTTGGCTGAAGCATTGCCGTGCACGTGGGCAGCTAGATCTCGTTCAGTTTGAGCAGACAACACAGCAGGGTACGCAGCGCATAAGGCTGCAATAACAGTAATACGGTTCACGGAACATCTCCTGAAATTTTTAGGTTCGGCTTTAGCCGGAATTAACGTCTTGACAACCACTTCAGGAGAGAGCTGGTGGCGCTCGAATGGGTTGAAACCTGATTGGCCCGATGGACAGAGCGGGCGGTGTTCGATCAGCGGTTGTGCCGATCACCGGCGGCGCTATCGAAGACGTGATCTGAGCAGCGGCAATCACGCACAGGTTGAGGTACACGTGGAACAGCAGACAATCGGGCTCAACCGATTGATCCAGGTCTGGTGCTGCGAGCGCGGTGTTGTGCTCGTGAGCGTGCTCGTGGCCGTGGGCATGATGCAGCAGCGCTGCGCTGCCGTTCGAGGCGCTAAGGCTGACTGGCTGTGAATGTCCATCAGACTGAGGGTGCGAGGACAGATGACCCACAGCATGCAAACTGGCAGCAATTTGGCTTGCAGCCAGCACCAGTATCAGTAACACGTGGGGGTAACGATTCATCTTCATCGTGCTGTTAGTATAGCGTTATTCATGCCATGTACCGTGCGGGCCGGATACCAACCTGTGTTGTGTGTAACGGGGAGTCACCGGCGGTTGTGCCGATTGTTGCCGCGAAGTCTTACGAACTCTACAAGAGCTTGGCTGCCTCATCGGCTAAGGGTTTAGCCATCGCTCCGACACGAAGCGCGTGTTCGCTGGACGCCGATGCGTTGCCGAGCAGAGCACGTTTTTTTACCCCCTGGACAATCGCTGCCATTCTGAACAGGCTGAATATCAGGTAGAAGTTCCAGTTGTCGATCCGAGTGACACCGGTTCTCTCACAGTAACGCTCGACGTACTCCACATCTGATGGCAGTTGGGCTTTTTCCCGGTCTATTTCTGCCAACCCTGCCAGGGCAGCCTCCGGTGGAAGTCGCCACAAAGCACACTGATACGCCAGGTCGGCGTACGGGTGCCCAAGCGTGGACAACTCCCAATCGAGCACACCCAGTATACGGGTAACGTCGGCATCGAACATCAGGTTATCGATTCGGAAGTCCCCGTGCACCAACGCCACGCGACCATCGTCTTCAATCATGTTTGACGCGAGCCAATCGATCACAGCGTTCATCGCGGGAATGTTTTCTGTCTCGGTCGCTCGGTATTGTGTGGTCCAGCGTGAGGTCTGTCGTTGGAAGTAATTACCCGGTTTGCCAAAGTCACTCAAACCTACCTGGTCGATGTCTACTGAATGGATGGCAGCCAACGTTAGGTTGATTTGATCGTAGCAGTGCTTGCGCTGGTCTCCCGTCAGTTCAGGCAGCGCCGGGTTCCAATATGTTTGTCCTGGCACGTACGCCATGATGAAGAAATCAGAGCCCGCAATGGATGCGTCTTCGCACAGATGATAGGTGAGCGGAACCGGTACATCGGTGTTGGCCAACGCGCTCATAACCCGATACTCGCGATCGATTGCATGAGCTGACTTCAACAAATCCCCGTCGGGCTTTCGGCGCATCACGTAATCACCCGACTCTGCCGATAAATGATAGGTCGGGTTGGATTGTCCACCGGGAAACTTGGTTATCGAGGTTAATCGTTTAAAGCCTGACACATGGGCTGTCAGGTAGCGATTCAACGCGTCTACGTTCCACTCAGACATGCGCGTGGTACTGCTTAACCAGCTTTCGACCCAACGCCATCATATGCACTTGATCGGGTCCATCGGCAAAGCGTATTTGCCGCGCATAGTTAAACAACTCCGCAAGCGGGAAATCCGTGGTTAACCCGGCACCACCATGCACTTGTATGCTGCGATCGATCACCGTTTGCGCCATGCTGGGTGCGACGATTTTTATCGCTGATATCAGCGCCCAGGCCGACTTGGCACCGTGCCGATCAATGGTGTCAGCGGCTTTTAATGTCAACAACCTGGCTTGTTCAATCTCGCACCATGACTTGGCAATATCCTCTCTGACCGATTGATGCTCAGAGAGTTTCTTGCCGAACGTGGTTCGAGTCTCGACACGTTCCAACATCAATTCAAGCGCTCGATTGGCCGCGCCGACCAATCGCATGCAATGATGGATACGACCCGGGCCCAGTCGACCTTGGGCGATTTCAAATCCGCGTCCTTCACCGAGCAGTAGATTCTCTTTCGGGACCCGCACATTATCGAATGTAATGGTGGCCTCACCAAACGGCGCATCGTCGTAACCGAAGGTGGTAACGTGCCTGTCGATGCGCACCCCTTCGGTGTACTTTGGCACCAGAATCATGGACTGCTGCGCGTGTCGATTTGGATTGCCTGGGTCGCTCTTCCCCATAACAATGAGTAGCTCACAGGTATCACGCATGCCCCCCGTGGTGTACCATTTGGTACCGTTGATCAAATAGTCATCATCGTCGGCGGTAATGGCGCAGCGAACGTTGGTGGCATCGCTCGAGGCGACATCGGGTTCAGTCATGCAAAATCCTGAACGTATTTCACCGGCAAGCAGCGGTGTCAGCCAGCGCTCCTTTTGAGAGTCTGTTCCGTACAACATGAGCGTCTCCATATTGCCGGTGTCGGGTGCGTTGCAATTGAACACCTCGGGTGCCCACCACACCCGGCCCATGATTTCCGCTAAATGTGCGTATTCCAGATTGGTTAATTCGCCGCCGTGCGCGATGGGCTTGAATAAATTCCATAAGCCCGCTTCCTGTGCTTTGAGTTTCAGCTGCTGCACCAGCGGTGGCGTGGAGAAACGATTCTTGGCAGATTCAATTTGCGCACGAAACTCGGCCTCTTGCGGTTCCACGTGATCCGCCATAAAGGCTGTTAATGCCGCGACGCGTTGCAGGAGCGATGCACTGGGTTCAAAGTTCATAGGAGCTCTTTACGAAAAGGTGGCGGGCGCTAAGCCCGAGTGTAGCCAGTGCACCTAAGTATGCGTTGTTTTTCTTAATCGGTGCAGGCCTCAAGGTCAGGTTGGGGTTGTTTATGGGCTACACTGGCTTACCGCGAGCGCTGGCCAACTACATCGGCGAATTGTATCTTGGGCTATCTCGCCAATCTTTCGCCGCTGAAGTCGGTCTGTTGGGATAGGATCGCACTAACCTCCACCCGCGCTGTTATCTGGGTGGGCCACTCACATAAAATGGCAACAATCTTTGTGGATACAACTTACCTGCACGCCTCACAATGCGACTTAGGTGCCTTCAAAGCATTGATTGAAGACACCTTGCACCGTGCCGATGTACCACACGCATCGGACATCATTAACAATGTCCCGATTTACGACACGCCAACACTGGCGGACACGCTGGCGGACACTGAAAAACGCAAAGCTTTAATGGCAGAGTGGGCTGGTGTTTTGATGAATCGTTCAGGGGTGGTGGTTCTGCGCCGAACCTATCGTGATGTGTCTGTGATCGATGAAGCTTCCGAGATCTTTCACAACATAATCCGTGACGAGAAGGCGAGCCAAAGCACGAATGCCGATCACTTTGCACCGGCAGGCAGTAACGACCGTGTGTGGAATTCGTTACAAAAGCTTGCGCAGGCCGACCCGGATGTGTTCACGCGCTACTTCGCCAATCCAGCCCTTGACGCGATTTGTGAAAGTTGGTTGGGGCCGTGTTACCAATTGACCGCACAGGTAAATCTGGTATACCCAGGTGGTCAGGCGCAACAACCCCATCGCGACTACCATATGGGTTTCCAAACCGACGACAGAACCGAGCTGTTCCCAGCGCATGTGCACGCGTTGTCACCGGTGCTGACGTTACAGGGGGCCATCGCCCACTGTGAGATGAATGAGGAGAATGGCGTAACACAATTATTGCCGTTTTCGCAGCGTTACTTGCCGGGATACTTGGCTTACAGGCGCGATGACTTTCGCGATTGTTTTAAACAGAATTACGTGCAATTGCCCTTGGCGAAGGGTGACACGGTGTTTTTCAATCCAGCCCTGTTCCATGCCGCGGGGGACAATAAAACTACCGATGAGAATCGTTTGGGCAATCTGTTGCAAGTGTCATCCGCTTACGGTCGAGCTCTGGAAAACGTGGATCGAACTGCCATGTGTCGCTGGGTTTATCCGCATCTGCAAAAATGCGTTGACGCCGATAAGTTCACTTCAGCCGAAGTCAATGCCGTCATCGCCGCAACCGCTGAGGGCTATTCATTTCCGACGAATTTAGACACGGACCCACCTGTGGGCGGGCTTGCACCAGAGACCCAGCAGGAACTGATGAATCGCTGCCTCGATTCAAACACCTCACCCGACGATTTCAACCGTGATCTGGACGCGCTAGCGGGCAAGCGGCAAGCCTGAGTAGAGGTTTATAATAAAATTATGGCTCGCAAAAATCGACCCGTAACACCCGATGGGCGCTATCTGGTTTCTCGTGGGGTATTGAAACGCTGTACCAATCCGAACCTTGACGAAAACACCCGACGTCGAGCGCTGAAAACAATGATGCAAGCCCGTATGAGTAACGATCGCGCTGCAGTGATAGCGGCTAAAACACTATTGGGTGAGGCGGGTCCGGTTTGGTGGGATGACGGCGTAGCCGATTGTAGTGGCCATCCACCGCCTCAAACTCCCTATGCCGAATGGTGGTTATCTTTGACAGAACAAGAGCGTGAAAAGGGGAACGCTTCATCGGATACAAGAAAGCGTCAGCGTTAAGCTTTGATGTCCGTCAAAATAAATCGATCGTAAAATTTGCTTGACCGTCAAGCTTAAATTTTCACGTGATGAGATTGATTAGGACGCTGACAAAGAATGAACTTGATACCCCTGGGTGCGCAGCCGCACTACCTCCCACCTCGATTGTTGCGTATTCAAACCCATTTTTTTCTTGAGGCTGCAGACTACGGTACTGATGCGCCGGGTACCACTGGATGGAGGAAGCGTCCAAACACTCGTCATCAGCTCGACGTCTGAAACAACTCTACTTCTATTGGAGAATAGGTAGTGCGCCAGAGCAAATTCCCGAGGACTTAAGTCAAGATGCTGCTCGCCACAATAAGCGGCTCGAATATCAGCGTTGAACACGTAAGGCTCCACATCGAGAATGCGATCTTCACTCAGTAAACGATGGCGAAGCGCTGCGTCTATCCGAGCCTTTAGTACGCGATCGCTGTCGTGCGTATAAAAGTAATGACAGGCGCCTGCGTATAAAGTGTCGACAATAAATTTTTCGTCTGTGCGATCTGATAAAACGATAATTCGTGAGTTTAAATAAGCATTCGGCAGCCGCGAAATGGTTGTTTGATGCGACCCACGGTGGACAATAAGAATCGCTTTGAATTTCTCGTTGCAGGTACAAAGCGTTTCGCACCGCTCAAACAGGCGGTAATTGCGTAATCCTAAAAGGCGAGACACCCGGTCTCGATCACGTTTCGTACGAATCACAGCAGCCAGCTCATCCATGACAATAAGTCCGAATATGTCGAAGAGCCAGTAAGAAGCTATACATGTCCCTGTCACCTCAGCTACCACTACTTACTGCGAATAAAGTACCGGAACTTCAAAACGGCATCAAGGACGATTTGCCATATTCTCTCAGCTTCAATCCAAAATTTCTGCATAATCCCACAGGGCAATGCAAAGTTACTGGTCAATTCCTGCAGGATTTTGATCAAACATCTAGGCTGTTTATTCACCGTGTTGTGTTTTAATTAAGTCGTTTGGGTTCTACTCCAGCCAAGAAAACCACCTCAACCACTAAACTAACGCATGAGTTCGCGAGGCCCCTTGACACGAGCGGTGGAGGTGCCTGCATTCGTGCTGTAACCGCGATCGCGCTGTGACCAGGTCTGTTTCGATAATGTGTGCTAGGTGAGTAAACAGCTGGCCAAAATAGACCGAAAAACGCAAGCGTCTGACAATGCGCCTGTTTGCGTCTCGGAAATAGGGTTCATTTCAGAATTATGTCTTGACAACTTTACCGATTTGCCGCTAACATCGACGCCTCGCCACGAGAAGTCAACCCGTATGGCCCTGAACACCAAATCGCCTATCCCGCTGTATCGTCAACTAGCCGAGCGGTTGCTGGCCGATATCGACGCGGGCGAGTATCGCGAAAATGAAAAGATCCCCAGCGAAAATGAATTGGCTGGGCAGTTTCAAATTGGCCGTCCGACGGTTCGACAAGCGACCGATTGGTTGGTGCGCCAAGGGCGGTTGGAACGTCGCCGCGGTTCGGGAACATTCGTCAAAATCCCAGCCCCGAGCATCGACGTGTTGTCGCTGGCCGGGACCAGTGCCGCTTTTACCAACGCCGATGTAGACGGACAACTGAAGCTGCTCTCTGGCGCAACGCTAACCACCGAGCATGAATCCGGTCGATCGACATATCGGGTCCAAAGACGGGCTTCGGTGGATAACAAACCTGTTTTGCTTGAAACCTTGTATTTTGATGCTGAACTATTCGCCGGGCTGGACAAACAATCGCTTGAGCAGCGTTCATTATCCGCCTTGGTAAAGGATGTGTATTTTCTGGAACCCACATCGGCAGATCAAACGTTTTCTGTGTGCCTTGCAGATGCTGATCAATCGACGCTGTTATCCGTGCCCACTCAAACGCCGTTATTACACGTACAACGCACGGTACACTTTGAAAACAACCGCGGTGCGCTGCGTACTGAGATAGTCTGCCGCACTGACCGATTGAATTTTTCGCAAACACTTTACCCCACTCGGGTGAGCTAACTTCTAACCCACAATCCAGTTCAAGTTACTATGAGAAACACAGGTTATTACAGTCAGTTTGGTGGTGCTTTCATACCGGAAATTCTGGTGCCAACATTCGATGAACTGGAAACGGCTTACCTCCAAGCGAAGGACGATCCTGCCTTCTGGGCGGAGTATCTGGAGTTAATGTCGACGTACTCCTGCCGGGCCACACCGATTACACGGCTGGACAACCTGTCTGAGGAACTCGGCGGGGCCTCGATCTATGTCAAGCGAGAAGATCTGAATCATACCGGCGCACACAAAGTAAACAACGTCATGGGCCAGGGTTTATTGACAAAACGCATGGGTAAGACCCGGGTGATAGCCGAAACCGGAGCAGGGCAGCACGGTGTGGCAACCGCTACGATGGCCGCCAAGTTCGGGTTTGACTGCACTATTTACATGGGTGCACACGACGTTGCCCGGCAACGGCCAAACGTATTCTGGATGGAACAGATGGGCGCGGAGGTCATTGCTGTCACCGAAGGCAGTCAAACGCTAAAAGACGCTATCAACGAAGCGTTTCGTGATTGGGTAACCAATATGGACAACACTCACTATGCTCTGGGAACCGCTTGCGGGCCGCACCCGTTCCCCGAAATGGTGTCGTGGTTTCAATCGGTCATTGGCACCGAGGCTCGGGCGCAAATGCTGGAACGGACCGGCAAACTGCCGTCGAAAGTCTACGCCTGCGTAGGCGGTGGTTCGAACGCCATGGGTTTGTTTAGCGGGTTTATGGACGATGACGGTGTTGAGCTGGTAGGCGTCGAAGCCGGTGGGCGGGGTCGAGGTACCGGTCAGCACGCAGCCCGATTAGCCTATGACGACGCTACGATCGGCGTGGCGCAGGGTTACAAGACATTTTTTCTACAAGATCGAGACGGTCAAATGCAGGACACTCACAGCGTCTCAGCCGGGCTCGATTACGTCGGTGTGTCCCCCATATTGAGTCATTTGCACGAAACCAAACGGGTACGATTCGAAGCGGCGAACGATAATGAAGTGGTGGCGGCGATGCAAACAACGGTGCGTCGTGAGGGTTTGATCCCCGCATTGGAATCCTCTCACGCGTTCGCTCAAGCATACTTGGAGGCTCCAAAGCTGTCCAAAGACGACAATATACTGATCAACATGTCGGGACGTGCCGACAAAGATATCTTTACCGTAGCCGATGCGATTGAAGATCCTAAATGGCGAGAGTTCATTATTAACAAAGCCAAAGGCTACCAGCAAGGAATCAACCAATGAGCCATTACCTCACCAAACTCGAAACTTCGATCACAGCGGCGCAAGAGAAAAAAGACCTTCTTCTGATGACTCATATCGTATTGGGTTACCCCAATTTTGATGACTCACTGCGAGTGGTTGAAGACATGGTAGAGGCAGGTGTTGATTTAATGGAATTACAAATTCCGTTTTCAGAGCCCATGGCGGATGGGCCCGTCATACTCAAAGCAAATTCAGAAGCTTTGAAAGGTGGCGCAACTGTTGAACAAAGTTTCGAACTCGCTGAACGCATAACCAAAGCATTCGATATTCCTTTTCTGTTCATGACGTACTACAACATTTTGTTCTGTTCAGGGGTTGAGAAATTTGTCGAACGTTGCGACAACATCGGTATTCAGGGGTGCATCGTACCAGACCTGCCACCGGCTGAAGGCTTGACCTATTTGGAAGCGATGAAAAAGCATGAACTCGCACCGGTGCATATATTCACGCCCAATACGCCTGCTTCGCGTATGCGTTTTCTGAGCGACAACAGCGCAGGTTTTATCTACTCGGTGGCTCGCAAAGGTGTAACGGGCAAAGACACCGCATTTAACGATGAGATCGGTGAATATCTGACAAAATGCCGAAACGCTACCGACCTGCCTCTAGCGGTCGGATTTGGAGTAAAGTCGAAAGAAGACGTCGACTTTTTGCGCGGCAAAGCTGATATCGCCGTAGTGGGCTCTGAAACTATCCGGGTGATGGAACGAGAAGGGGTATCTGGTGTGAAGCCGTTTATCCAGACGTTAGTCGCTTAACGATACCGATCGGTGTTGGGCAAAGTGATCAAACCGGACCACGATACATGGTAGCGCCGGTGAGAAAGGTTGCAAATGCGCTAGCCGTGTTATCCCTGCTGCTGGTATGCGGAGAACTGTTCGCTCGTTACTATCTGGGGTTGGGCACCCCAGCACTGATAGAAAAACACCCAAGCATTGAATACGTGTCGTCGCCCAATCAAGACGTATCCCGATTTGGCAACCGAATTTTCATTAACGAATTCGGCATGCGATCAGACCCGCTGCTAGAAACCGTTGCAGATTCCCATACACGTGTGATGGTTTTCGGCGATTCAGTTGTGTACGGGGGCAATCAGGTTGATCAGTCTCAGTTAGCGACCTCGCTCTTGCAAACAGCACTGCGGCAACAGGATCAGGACGCTGAGGTTGGCAATGTCTCGGCGAACAGTTGGGGGCCGGGCAATTGGCTGGCTTACGCAGAGAAATACGGATTCTTCGACGCTAACGTTATCGCGTTGGTCTTATCCGCCCATGATGAGCGGGATAACCCGACGTTTGCGGAACTCAATGAAAACTCAACGCCAACCCACGCGCCGCTATCCGCGCTGATCGAAGCCATCACGCGATACTCGAATCACTTGATTGGAACCGTTAGCGGCGATGCGCCCTCCTCGCCACCGAAACGGGTTGGCGATCGTGCTACCTCTGATAGAGTGCAGGGCCGCGATCAATCAAACATTGAAACTCAGCAGGCCATGGCAGACCTATTGGCGTTTTTGACAAGCGCATCTGAGTCTGGCGCACAGGTGCTGGTGTTCTACCATCTCGAAAAAATTGAACTGGAGACAAAGACGTTGCAACCAGGCTATCAAACGATCACCGACGCCCTACAGTCGGTTGGACTCGACATCATTTCGCTTGAACCCTATTACCAGAAAGCCAGTAAAATCTCTGACGAGCTTTATCTAGATCGGATCCATCCTTCCGTCTTGGGGCAAGCGGCGATTGCCACCGCTTTGCTAGATCAGCTGCGCGGCTCGATCCAACAGTAATGCCGTTGATGAGCCAAGCGATCCAGAATCAAAGATGCCCGTTATGCAAACATGGATGATCCGCGCTCAATGAGTTATATTGTTATGCTATCGAAAATATATAGCTTGGTGAAACCGATTCCGGTAGCACCACAGGCGTTGACATCGGCTCAGCGAAAAAGACATCGTTGAAAATATTTCTCCGCCGTTGACCCCGAAATTCTTCAAGACCCGTTAGCTCTGTTACTTTTATAAAACAAAGCGAATCCGGATCATGCAAAAACGTTCAATCTGTCGTGTCTCTATCCCACTGGCGATACTGATATCACTCATAGGTTGCTCTTCCTCAGACCCCGAAAACGTGCAACGCTCTCGCGTGTCCGCAGATCACAGCAGCGAAGCGGTGTCGAAAGCGATAAGCGAAAACGACTCAGCCCGCTCTTTAATCGCCTTACCGAACATGGGTGATGCCGCCGCCCCACCTGCCGTTTCAGCCTCATTAGTGCTCAGCGCCGATGCGAACACCGTTGCCGAAGACCACGAACGATACGCCACAATCGACACCAATCCGGTGGTAGTAGCAGCAACGCAGCCAACCTCAACCTTTAGTGTCGATGTTGATTCAGGATCCTACTCCAACGTGCGTCGATTTTTAAATGCCGGGCAACTGCCTTTGCCCGAAGCCGTTCGAGTAGAAGAGATGATCAATTATTTCTCCTACAAATACCCAGTTCCTGAAACAACGGATGTGCCGTTCTCGATCAGCACTGAAGTGGGCAGCAATCCATGGAACGAGAACACCCACTTACTGCACATCGGTTTGAAGGCCTATGAGGTCACAGCAGACCGCAGACCGGCGGCGAACCTCGTTTTTCTGATCGATGTGTCAGGTTCAATGTCTGTTGCTAATAAGTTAGGGTTGGTAAAACCCGCTCTGAAAATGCTCGCCAATCAACTCACCGAGCAAGACATTGTAAGCATCGCCGTCTATGCGGGGGCGTC
>CALFBL010000371.1 GCA_937951695.1 uncultured Granulosicoccaceae bacterium
ACAAAGAATTCGCTGGTACCGGCAAAGACATCGGTTGGCCCTTGTTAAGAGACCAGGGAAATTCTGCGTACCTTCGTGACACCGGAGACCCGAGATCAACCGAAGGCGGCATGATCGAATGGGGTTACTACGAAGAATCCGAACCCCGGCTGTGTCATCCCCGCGATATTCTCAACAAAGAACAAGCGCGGCTTTCACCGTCGCAGCGTGATCTGGAGATGGATCAAATCATGGAGCCACTGGAACGGGCAATGGAACTCACCCCCATACTCGGAGAGCTCGGCTATGATGAAAAACGTTCGTTTAACGGGCTTTTGCAAGTCACCGCTGATGGCGGACCATCGGTGGGCGAATCGGCGAAAGTTCGCGGACTATGGTATGCGGTGTCGGTCTGGGTGAAAGACGGACCAGGTACCGGCAAGCTGATCGCGGACTGGATGACAGACGGGAAAACCGAGCTGGATCACAGTCATATTGATGTGGCGCGCTACTACAAATTCCAGCAAGACGAGCAATACATCCACGATCGTTGCTACGAAACCGCATTCAAAATTTACAACCCGGCGGTGCACACCCGTGAACCTTACTCCAAGGGCCGTAGCTTACGTAAAAGCCCGTTTTACGAACGCGAAGTGGCGTTGGGTGGCTATTTTATGGAAGCCGCTGGTTGGGAACGCGCACACGGCTACGCCAGTAACGAACATTTACTGGACACCTACGGCGATAAGGTGCCGGTGCGTGAACACGAATGGGACAACCGCCACTTCTGGCGCGTCTCTAACGCAGAACACTTAAAGCTATCCGAAGACGTCGGTATGGTTAACCTATCCCACTTCGCCATCTACGATGTGCAGGGCGCAGACGCGGAAGATCTGATGGAATATCTGTGTGTGGCCAAGGTAGGCGCCAACACGCCGGTCGGTAAAGGTATCTACACCCATTTTCTCGATCACGATGGTGGCGTGCGTGCTGACTTGACCGTGATTCGATTGGCTGAGGATCACTATCGCGTAATGGATGGCGGAGATGCCGGGAACCGGGATTTTGTCTGGATGCAACGCCAAGCGCAAGATAAAGGCCTGACGGATCTAAGCATTGAAGACCGCATCACGGACTTTGCCTGTCTGGGCGTATGGGGCCCAAACGCCCGAACCACGCTGGCAAAGGTGGTTGATGACCCCGATGCGTTGTCACACGAAAATTTTCCGTTTGTTACCGTCAAGACTCTTACCATTGCTGGAAAAAAAGTCAGCGCGTTTCGCATCAGTTACGTCGGCGAACAGGGCTGGGAATTGCACTTTGCCTACGACGATGGGGTAGCGATCTGGGACGCACTGGCCGCTGTCGGTGTCACACCGATCGGCATTGAAACCTACGCGAACAGCCGTCGATTGGAGAAAAGCTTACGCTTACAGAACGCAGACCTTCTCACCGAATACAATTTGCTGGAAGCCGACCTTGCCAGAGCGAAAGTCAAAGAAGCGGACTTTCACGGAAAGGCGGCGTATCTGGCGCAGCGTGAGATGCCTCACCAAGTGGCTATGCTGTGCACTTTTGTCGTCGACGACAATACCGACAGCAACGGTGTTGCACGCTACCCCGTTGGCATCTGCCCTATTCTGGACCCAGACACCGGCAAGGTTCCCGTGGATTCAAAAAATCGACGTTCATTTACCACCAGCATGGCTTACGGCCCAACTGTGGGTAAGAACATTGCTCTAGGGTACTTGCCCCATGAACTGGCAACGGTGGGCCGCCAGTTCATGATTGAATACTTTGGCGAACAATTCCCGGTGAGTGTGGCAGGAGTTGGCTATCAACCACTGTATGATGCGCAGAACATTAAACCGAAAAGTTGAAGACGTGGGCAAGCGTATGCGTGGAGCGGGCGGCACCGACGGTGGTGCAGGGTTATTTCTGATTGGCGTGACCATGATGATCATCGGGTTCTACCTGCTGCTCAACGCCATCGTCGTCAACGTGAATTTCGGTTTTGGCATGCGCTTATTCGGGTTAGGCGGCGTCAGTATTACCAGCGGCATGGTCATGCTGCCGTTCATCGCCGGGGTTGTCTTCATTTTCTATAACTCGAAAAACCCGATCGGTTGGCTGCTGGCCCTGGGCGCTTTGGCAGCGCTCTTTGCCGGAGTGTTGGTCAATACGCAGTTTCGTTTCGCGCGTATGAGCGCGTTTGACTTGGTCACAATACTGGTATTGGCCTTTGGCGGGCTCGGATTGTTTTTGCGATCCCTGCGGCCAATGTCTCGTTCGGACTAGAGACCACCACTTTTGCCCAACAGAAATCACACCGGTTTTGGGTGGAAGGCAGACAGATGCGCATAGACAGTACGCACATGCATCTCTTTGAGACATGGCTAGATTCGTCGTAGACAAATTAGATTTGCGAAATCACTTGCCGTCAATCAAATATCAAAAACCAAATTAAAGGTGGTAATACTGTCACTGCTGGCATTGAGCAAATCATCACTGTCCGTAAGACCACTGTTTCTGCGATTGAAGTAAGTGATATTGGCGGATAACCTCGTCGACACTTTAAAAGACAAGCCCAGCCCAATTTCAATGAAGGTGTTATCGCTGCCGAAATCACTTCGAAAATCAGCATTGAAGCTAATACTGTCAGTAAAGCGATTCAGGTAATTCAGGCCAAAGTAGCCAATCGCATCTTCGATATCGTCACCGGTAACCACCTCTGTAGTCTTGTGGCCCACACCGACCTCACCGTCCAAAAAGCCCTTGTCGTTGGAAAAGAAACGGTAACCCACACCCACGATTTGACGAGATCCTAAATCGATGTTTGAGGGTTCGTCTTGTTCCCAGTCGAAGAGTCCGAACACATAGCTTTTGGGGTGGTAGTAAAATTTTGGCTGGTAACCAAAGGCAATACGGTCAGAGTTGTCACCGCGTTCGATTGTACGAATGGGTAACCCATCGTCACCTTCTGCAGTGACCACAATGCTTGATTCACCCTTGAATACAGAACCGAAGAAAACGTGTTCCCAGCGGTTGATCGATTTGGCCAAACGCAACGAACCGTTGACGTTACTGGTTTCTGAGTTACCGGTTGAAAAATTTGCACCCAGAGTCGCCGAACCACGCCAACCACTGAAGACCGATAACACACCGTCTTGCGCGATCGAGGTCGACGAAAATGATAGGGTCGCAATGCCCAGTGACGCAGCTGCAATTGTGCTCACTGCAACTTTTACTGGTGGAATAGCCATGAAAATATCAACAGATGAGTGCAAGAACCCTTAAGTTTGGTTTGGGATTACAACTTTGGCTAGATTATTTCGTGAACAACTGTAGCGCATACAATCCCGGTCAGCCGTGAATCAATGTTTCAGCCCTAACCAGTCCGTCCCAGGGTATGCAAGACCGCCCGAGTGGCTGCAACCAGCGGATCATGGGTTTGCTTCAGCAACGCCACCCGATCAAACGTCTCTGTATCGGTGTTTATAACGTCTCGAAGTGCTTGCCCGAATGCCATGCGCAGCTCGGTGCCGATATTGAATTTGCACAC
>CALFBL010000372.1 GCA_937951695.1 uncultured Granulosicoccaceae bacterium
GTCTTTGGTCGGCATGGGTGAAAATACACCCGGCAGAGAGACAGTCGTGCGAATTGCCTGCCACAGCGTGCCTTGTTCGTGTATCACCTCTTGCCCGTCTGAAAGGTTCGAAGAAACACAAAAAAACGGTATCCACAAATCCTCTATGCGACGATCTTCAAAAACCGTTTTGCAAAAGTTTGTCAGTTTCTTCGATTTCAGCAAGGAAGACAAAGGCAGGGTGTAGTCATAGAGCGCTTTTTTGTTGCCGAACTGTTTGGACAACTCGTACACCTCTTCTGCGGAGCTGCCCATTGCCATTGATGCACCCAACAGCGCGCCCATGCTGGAGCCACCGATATAATCGATCGGCATCTGTTTCTCTTCAATGTATTTGTGCACTCCCAAATGGACGTAGCCTCGAGCACCGCCGCCGCTAAACACTATGCCTTGCGCACCGCCAATCATACGTCGGGACAGTCGCGCCAGATGCGCTCTGTCATCAAGACGAATGTGATGAAACGCGTCGATTTTGCGTGGCTCTAGCCATCGCAATGTGTTTGTCGGGTTCACGCTGTTGGCCGGGTGTAACAAAACCAGTTCGCGTTTTGGGCGTGTTTTCGGGTTTAAAAACAGGGATTCAACTTCGCGTTCGATGCTGCGTAACGTGCCGGCACCGGAACCACCCAGACTCCCCGCGTGGCTTGCGTCTGCGACAAATATCACCCGGTCGGCTCGGTGCAGACAGCGTCGTGTCCAGGGCGTCCAGCTGCAGTCAGCGATGTACACAACCGCATCGAAGTTGTTCTCTTTGTCCTCCAGCCAGTTACTCATGCTGGAGTTAAATTTATCGCTCACTCGGGTTTGGGCGACGCCGGGTCGACCGTACATTTTGTCCAGTTGCGATGAATCAATAACTAGCGAGGACGCGGCTGAACGCAGCTGACGCTTTAACTGTTGAGTGAACCGGCGCAAGGGCATACCTTCGTCGAGCGGCACGATGACAAAGGTGCGATCTTGTGTCCGGCGTCTGTTTACGGTCAATGCGGCATGGCGCTTGACCATGACTCGTGACAACGACATCAGACGATCGGCGTCCTTGGCGATAAGCCGTTGAAACGATTCAGCGTTAAGAAACGCAACCGTGGATTCTCTGGACGCTGTCACCGTGGCCGAACGCAGGCCACCGGAAATCATCGCAAGTTCCCCCACCGGTTCCGGGGCAAAAATTTCACCGTTAAAAACAATACTGCCATCAGAGCGGCAGATGTTTACATGCAATCGTCCCGACACCACCACGTGCAATCCATCTGGATTGTCGCCTTGACGAAACAACACATCGCCATTTCGGTAGTGATGAATGCTGGTCTCGTCGAGCAGCTCATTCATCGCAGCGGTGGGCATGTTGCCGAACAGCGTCAGGTAGATGTGTGCCACCATCACCCGGTGCGATAAATCGGCGGCAGTGTCGTACATCGATTCAATTAACGTGGGGTGGATGTTGGTAAGAAGATCAAACGCTTCCCGCGGAAAAACCGCCACATGGGACGATTTTTTTGCAATCGCAGCCACCAGGTGCGCGCCTCCATTCAGGGCCGCGAAATCCCCAACGGTCTCACCCTTAAAGCGTGAATGCAAATAGAAAGATTCACCGCATTCGTGGGTTCTGTCCAAGTGCAACTCGACATCTCCGTCGATGACGAAAAACAATTCTGTTCCGGGGGAGCCTGCTTCAAACAGGATTTCGTCGGCAGCTAACTCTATGAAGGAGATGAACGGCTTCAGTTGATCCCAACGTTCGGATTCGATCGCACTTAGCGCCGGCATACGTTTCAAGGCGCGAAGCATCCGAGCTTCAGTGTAGCGACGAATCATGGGACTTGCTTCATAGTGTCATGCGCTGGTACACGGACGCTGATTCCCGGCATTGTGCGCTCGATTAGGTCATTCTGCGTTAAAACTGATGTTGCCAAAATAAGCGGTGGCTGCTTTGTCCGAGTTGTCGGTATCGACCATCACAGCGTAGCCGTCGAGGCGTGTAATGTCCATATTGAAGAATTTTTTGAAGTCTTCGACCACGTTGCGACGCTCGGTTTTCCATTCGCCCAAATGCTCATCACCGGCTTCTACCGCCACCATGATCGACTGACCGGTAAAGGGGCTTTCCCAATGGCTGCCTTTTTCCGAAGTAGACGACCAGACGTAATTTACGGTTGTGCTATCCCAAGGTAGAAAACCGGTCTGCACCACGACGTATATCCGACCGGGGAAATCGTCACCGGCTTTGACTTTTTCGTTGATTGGGCCGAGCGTGTTCTCCACCCGCCAAGTCCATTCCATCCACGGGGTTTTGGTGATATCGATTTTTTCTTTTTTGTATAAAACCGAAGCAGTGTCGGCGGAGGATCCTCTGAGCACCTTTGCGCCATCCGCATCGACGATTTCGTACAGGGTTTCACCATTAAATGAGTGCACCAGCCAATTATCCAGGCCCGTGTCTGGAAAATCACCGGTACCCGGATTAGTCAGTGAGGTTTCCAGCGGTGGGTCTGTCAGGGCTCCATTAGCCAACGCAGCAAATGTGCTCAGAAACAAGGCGGCACCCAAGCCAATCGGGAGCGCGGCGTTCCATGTGGCTGACATCCTCATGGTGGCATTCATCTTGGCAACAGCACAGTTTAGTGGCTGAGTCTTACAGGCGGTCGACTGGATCATAGAAGTGTGCATGAAGGTCTGAGGTCGATGATATTGTTATTGGTCGTCTGTTGCATAGCTTAGTTCAGCTGCTTGTGTCTCATCGTCATTTTTTCGAACCGTTCAGGTGGCCCGTTCGTATTCATGGCAGCGACTGTTCGCGGTACCATACGAGCCTATGTCTCAAATCTCACCAACAAGCTCAATTCGTGCCACAGGCCCGAGCTCTCATGTCGCTGCGGCCAAAGTGATGCGTGGGGCTGGCACGCCGATGTCGGTACGGACACGGTTTTTGTGGATGGCCACAGCCACGGTAGTCACTATATACGCCCTGATTCTGGTGGGCGGGATTGTCCGGGCCACCGGTTCGGGCATGGGCTGCCCCGATTGGCCAAAGTGCTTCGATCAGTGGGTACCGCCCACCAGCGAGGCTCAACTGCCGGCGAATTACCAGGACGTGTATGCCGATCGGGGTTATGCAGACACCACGTTCAACGTGCGAAAAACCTGGACTGAATACCTGAATCGCTTATTGGGTGTATTTACCGGTTTTACAATTCTTTTAACTCTGCTGTTCTCAATACCCTTTCGACGCACCGATCCCATGGTGTTTTGGCTATCTTTGGCTGGATTCATCCTGGTGGGAGTGCAGGGCTGGCTCGGCTCGCGGGTGGTGGCCAGTAATTTGAACCCCGGAATGATCACCCTCCATATGCTGCTCGCTCAGCTCATTGTTGGCCTATTGATCGGGTCGTTGCTCCGCGCCGCGGTCCAAGCCAAAGATCATCTGGACATACACGCATTACCCTCCTGGGTATTCCCCGTCCTGATTGCGGCCACGCTGGCCGGCTTGGCTCAGCTGGTTATAGGGACGCAAGTCAGGGAAGGCGTCGATATTATCGCCAAGCAAAGTAACCATGAAAATCGGCATCTATGGATCGACAATCTGCCCCTCGTGTTTTCGATCCATAAATGGCTCGCCTTGCCGCTGACCGTATTTAACGGCTGGCTCATTATTAATTTGCTCGGACGTACACAGAATGTGCTTGTCCGGCGCCTGGCGCTGGCTCTGGCGTTTCTAATCATCGCCACCATCGTGATGGGTCTGTCGATGGATCGTTTAAACCTGCCCGTCTTCGCCCAACCCCTCCACCTGTGGTTCGCCTCGCTGATATTTGGCGTCCAGTGGGCCATGCTGTTAGTGCTGTTTCAAGTACGAAAGGATTCTCAATCGTCGAGCCTGGGTACGCACGCCGGTAAGTCAATTCCGCGCTCAGCGTAGGATTTTTCAGAGATATTTCTGCGTGCGCTTGTGTGGAGTTGGTGGAAGGTATGATTAGTTGCCCGTAGCAACTTGCATTGCGGCGACGCTCGTAGCACACTAATCGATCACGCCCACGGATAGGGCACCAACAACAAGGATGTTGTCATGAAAACTCTCTCGCCTTTAAGCGCGCTTTTGCGCTCGTCGTCAAGGCTGTCTCTATCGAGCAGGCGCTTGCGCCCACCGATGCGGCTGTCTCTCTTGGTTTGGGTATTGCTTACGCCCATCGTGTTTATGCCAGCGAACAAAGTTGTTGCTGATGCCGCATTACAGAAACCGTTAACCGTCGCAACCTCAGGGGGCGCGTCTACCGATGGTTTGGGGCAGGGTGAGCAGCCAGTGAACATCAATTCCGCATCGCCCGCGTTACTCGCCAGTCGGCTGAAGGGTATCGGGCCTTCAAAAGCCGAAGCCATCGTTCAATACCGCGAGACAAATGGCGCTTTTGAAACTGTCGATGCGTTGATCAACGTCAAGGGTATTGGCCCAAAGACGCTTGAGAAATTAAGAACCCAGATAGTGGCAGGCACTTTCGTACAGCCTGCAGAAGGTGAGAGTCTGGCGGAGAAAGAAGCAGCGGCTAGAGAAGCGGTCCAAGCCATCATCCAACGCTCGAACACATTGGCCGAACAGGCGCCAGCTCGGCAATGATTCGGCTCAGCCCCCGATTGTCACGCGGTGGGTATCGGCGTAGGTACGAACCCGCCCATTCGCATTAGTACGGGTATCAGTACCGCCGTGGAAATTGGCGTGGCTAGCGGGACGGATCGGTGGGTAATCTCAGTCACCCTGAAATTCGCACAAGGTATGGACATCAACGTCCAATGATTCGACCAATCTTCTACCACCCAAGCCCGGCAGATCGATGATAAAAGCGCAACCGACAATGTCTGCACCCACGCGTCGCAGCAATTTAATGCCGGCTTCGCAGGTACCTCCGGTGGCGATCAAATCATCCACGATCAATACGCGTTCTCCTTTGACAACGGCGATATCGTGCATTTCCATAGTCGCGTCGCCGTACTCCAGCGTGTAGCTCTCGGACAGGGTCTTCCCGGGTAGTTTGCCCGCCTTACGAATTGGCACGAATCCCACTGACAGCTGATGAGCCAGAGCACCACCAAGAATGAACCCACGCGCCTCAAGCGCCACGACTTTGTCGATCGGCTTGCCAGCGTAGGGGTGTAGCAGCAGATCGATCGCGATACGAAACGCTTGCGCGTCACTGAACAGGGTAGTGACGTCCCGAAACTGAATGCCAGGCTTAGGAAAGTCGGGAATGGTTCGAATGCTGTCTTTTATATTCATGGTGCGAAGGATAACGTTTTTCTGCATAAGTTCATGCGCTCGGGTTTTGTATAATGGCTGAAATACCTTGTTCAGGCTCCTATCGGAAATTGTTAAATATGGCTAAACCTACTTCGCTAATGCGCTGGCTCGGCGTCTCGGTTCTGTCGCTGAGCTTGGCCTCGTGCAGCACAGTCAAGTACAACACGCTTGAAAAATTCGGTATCCATAAGCGCGATATTTTGGTGGGCAACGTTGAGGATGCGCGAGACGCACAGACAGAAGCGCAGGAGCAGTTTCAGGATGCTCTCGAACGATTTGGCGCGGTGGTCGAAATCGAGAATACCGACCTGAAGGTCGCTTACGATCGCCTCAACGATGAGTACGAAGACAGCGTCGATGCAGCCGAGGACGTTACCGATGAAATCGACGCCGTCGATAAGGTCGCCCAGGATTTGTTCGATGAATGGAGCGAAGAGATCGAACTCTACACCGATGATACATTGAAGCGCGATAGCGAATCTAAACTCAGGCAGACCGAACGTCGTTACGAGGCATTAGCCAACTCGATGCGCGCAGCTGAAGCGTCTATGGCCCCGGTGCTTGCCACCATGCAAAACAACGTACTGTATTTAAAGCACAATCTGAACGCTCAGGCCATTGGCTCTCTACAAAACACATACAGTAGCTTACAAACCGATGTGAACCGTTTGATCGAACAGATGAATCTATCGATTGAGCGATCAAACGCGTTTATTGCTGAGTTGGGCACCAGTTAATTGTCAAAGCCTGATTTGAACGGCCACACTCCGCCTAAAAACGATTCGAACGGGGAAGTCGAGATATCGCTGCGTGATCGGCTGAATGCCGAGACCGGCACGCTTACGTGGGACGAGCTAGCCAAACATTTTGCGCGTGGAGTGGTGCTCCGGCTGTCCACTGAAGTGGATCTCATCACGGTGGCGGAAGCGATCATCAAGGATGACAAAGACCGTGTTGAGCGCTGGATGAATGCTGGAGATTTACGCCGCGCCAGCGATGATGACGCTCGCGATTGGGTCGCACGGTTGCCCACTTTCTGGAGCGTCGTCAGCGCACCTTGGGTGCTCGTGCAGGAAAAGCTGGATTGAGTGTAGCGAATTTGTAGAGATCGGCTTCGATGAAATATTTGTGGCCATGGTTGCTGAGACAGCCGAAAGTGGTCGCGGGGCGGTCCATCGGGGTTTGAACGGTAAGGCCGAGCTGTGCATCGATGCCTTCGGTTCCCGGTACCCGCCGTTTATTGATAAGAGCGCCCTGGCAGAAGAAACCCTTTGCGGTAGCAATAGACGCGCTCATCGACGAATTCGACGAATCCGAAGAAAACGAGGTGGAAATATCCGGCTTAGTGAGTGCGATGCGTGAATACCCTGACTTGAAGGAGCGATTTCGCAAGGCCGTAGTTTTGCCTTGTATGGATTTTATGGAAGGTCAGCTGGTCCAGATAATCAGACTTGAAAACCCCATTATTCCACGGCTCATCGAGATAGTGCCCGGCGTGTTGTATCGCTTAATTGTTTTCGGGTGAGCAATAGATCGAGAGCAAATCACCGAGCAGTTCACGGAGATTGTGAAATCGTTCAGGTGGCCGAACATCCGCTAAATCTAGCGTTTTAAAAACATCGATCCAGCGGCTCCCAGCATTGCAGCTCCCGAACAAGGTTCGTGTGCCGCACGTCGGGCCACCCGTGCCACTAGTGACCACGTTTTAATTGACGGATAAGAAATCGCAAGGGGCTTAGCAAGCGATTTTCCGAATAAAGAGTTGATGTTGTCGGTGCGTATTCAGTTTCGGTGGCATCACCATCACTACGACCGCTTGCCCAGTTTGCGAGTAACACGCTGGCGTGCGGAGCAGCTGCGATGCCGCGGGAACCAAACCCGCCCATCACGGCAAGGCCAGAGTAAAACGCAGGCGATCGGTAACCGTCTAAGTGTCGTCCGTGGTGGATGTCGTGATACCTTGCTCGAGCCTCAGCAAGGATCGGTACGGGGCCAACAATTGGAAAACGATCGAGTGTCGTGCAGCGCACACCCGCAAAACGATCGACTATGCGCTGCCTTGTCGGGGCGGAGTTGGTTGTTTTATCGACGAGCGCTGACGCGGAAGGCTGCGTTGTTTGGGCTGTATTTATCGAGTTTTTTGTTAACAACGATGTCGCATATTGTCTGTTTAGTTCATCGTCTTTTGCGATTAACGAATCATCCGAGTTACCGCGATCAAAAGTAGCGCCGACCCACACGCATTGCTTGTCGGGAATGGCGTACTGTCGAGCACTTATAACCGTATTCAATTCATAATCACGATTGAAGGCTGTGATTTGCCCGCGGGCTGGAAACAATACATTTTTGGGTAACCAGTCGTGATCAATTAACGAGGTACCAGACGCCAACACGACTTGTTGGCAGTGGACAGAAGGGGCGCTGTGAAAGGTTAATTCCCACTCGCCATTTGCAGGATTTGTTTCAATTTCTACCATACCGGCACCAGCACCAGCACCAGGACCAGCACCAGGACTAGTATCAACATTGCCAATCCGCGTAAGGCGGCTCAGCTTAGAACTAAAAACCACTTTTCCGCCGCGTTGTTTGACATCGGCCAACAAGCGTTGGCACAACTGTTCAACCGACAGCCACCCAGCTTGTTTAAAATACAGCGCATCCTGTTGCAGTGTTAGGCCCGCCTTTATGCTGGCAGCTGGCGCATCGAGGTTTTCATAGCGTGCGCTGTTACCCGGGTAGGGGCGTTCCTCTAATTGCAGCGCGCCGGTGGGTTGAAAACACCCGCCATCAGGCAGTTCGTTTAACCACTGGAACAAGGTCTTATAGGCTTGTTCGTAAAACCGCATTGCATCGCTAGGTTGCCGGGTCACATAAGGTTTTACAATGCCTGCGGGGCTGGCTGAAGCGCCAGATGCGACTTTGTCGCCAGCCTCGTACACCGTTACCTCAAAGCCAACTGACAACAACGCACGCGCTGAACACAAGCCGGCAAGACCGGCACCGATAATGGCTACATCGCCCGGCCCTTGCCAGCCACACTCGGCCCCCTTTGGCAAGTTGAACCATGGGGTCATTTAGGTTCGAGTCTTAATCACGCGATCACCGGTACGTTATCGCTGTGCAACCACACACAAATTACTGCCACGCAATCGCGCATAGATTCTTGTTAGACAATCACGCATAGGTTCTTGCTACGTAATCGGCAACGATCTGCTGAAATTCCTCAGCAATGGAATCGCCTTTTAACGTCATGGCTTTTTCGCCATCAATGTACACCGGGGCTATTGGCCGCTCGCCGGTACCGGGCAGGCTGATACCGATGTTGGCGTGTTTACTTTCACCGGGGCCATTTACCACGCAACCCATAACCGCAACCGACATGTCTTCAACGCCGGGGTAAGTGCCTTTCCAGCCGGGCATGTTGTCGCGTAGATAGGTTTGGATCGAGCCGGCCAGCTCCTGAAAGTAGGTGCTGCTAGTTCGACCACAGCCTGGGCAGGCTGTGACCATCGGCGTAAACGATCGAAGGCCCATGGTTTGCAGAATCTCCTGACCTACAACCACCTCCGTTGTGCGATCTCCATTGGGCTCTGGCGTTAACGAAATGCGGATGGTGTCGCCAATGCCCTGTTGCAGCAACACCGACAGAGCTGCGGTTGACGCTACGATGCCTTTTGAACCCATGCCGGCCTCGGTCAGACCCAAATGCAAGGCGTAGCTGCTCTTCTTCGACAGGGATTCGTACACCGAGATCAGATCCTGCACACGGCTCATTTTGCAGCTAATGATGATTCGGTCTTTGCCTAAGCCAATCTCTTCGGCTTTGGCCGCGCTGTCCAAGGCGGACGCTATCACTGCGCTGCGATTGATCGCATCCAGAGGGAGCGGGTTTTTGCAGGCGGCGTTGTCATCGAGCATGCGCGCCAGTAGCTCCTGATCGAGGCTGCCCCAGTTGGCGCCGATGCGAACCGGTTTGCCGTATTTGATGGCGATTTCGATCATTTGCGCGAATTGCTCATCACGCTTTTTACCGCGGCCCACATTTCCGGGATTGATGCGGTATTTCGCTAAGGCTTGGGCGCATTCAGGAACGCTTGCCAGCAGCTTGTGGCCATTAAAATGGAAATCCCCCACCAGCGGCACATTCACACCCATTTTCTCCAGCCGGTTGACAACGTCGGGCACGGCGCGAGCGGCCGCTTCGGTGTTGACCGTAACACGAACCAGTTCCGATCCAGCCCGAGCCAGGTCTGCGACTTGGTTGGCGGTTCTGACCGCGTCCTCGGTGTCGGTGTTTGTCATCGACTGCACCACGATGGGTGCACCACCGCCCACGGTCACATTTCCGATACGAACACTGGTGGTTTGTAATCTTGGCATAGCTATTTGGGTTGATCGGTTATTGAGTTGCCCCTAGTTTAAACTTGTATAGTACCGGCGGTGCGATCTATGCTTCGAATCAGTTATGAGCGATAACGCAAAACCTGACATCAAGGATCGTGAACAGCAGGTTTTGAAGCTGTTGGTCGATCACTACATTGATCAGGGCATCCCTGTAGGCTCGCGCACGCTTTCAAAACTGCCTGGAATCGACATCAGCGCTGCCTCGGTTCGCAACGTCATGGGCGATCTGGAAGAGATGGGGCTGCTGAAATCCCCGCACACCTCCGCCGGGCGCGTGCCTACCTCAAAAGCGTATCGGGTATTTGTCGACAGCTTGCTCGATGTGCAGGAACCCGACTCTCTGAGCGTCAAACATCTGCAAACTGCGCTGGCCTTAGGCACCTCCCATCAGTCATTAGTGACAGTTGCGACCCACCATCTGTCCGGTTTCACCCGTATGGCCGGCATTGTGACCGTACCGCGCCGCGACGGTAACGCTATCCAGCGTATTGAATTCGTACCGCTTTCCGAGCGCCGGGTGCTGGCGATTCTGATTATTAGCAACGAAGAAGTGCAGAATCGCATCATCGAGGTGGAACGGGATTACCAAAAAGAGGAGCTCGATGGCTTCTCACGATTCCTGAACGATCACTATCTGGGGCGACCTTTAAATGAGGTGCGTGATCGTGTCCACTCCGATTTGCATCAGACCCGCAAAGACATGAGCGATTTAATGGAACTCATGGTAGACGTGGCTGGCAAAGTGTTTACGCAGGATGAGGAAGACGACGGCGAAGACATGGTGGTCTCGGGAGAGACCAATCTCATGACTCACGCGGATTTGGGCGATGTGCAAAAACTGCACGGGCTGTTTGAGGCGTTTCAGCAAAAACGCGACATCTACGCCTTGCTGGAACGGTGTGTATCGGCTGATGGGGTTCAGATTTTCATTGGTCAAGAGTCCGGCTATGATGTGCTCGATGAGTGCAGCTTGGTGACGGCGCCCTATGTCAAGGATGGAACAGTCCTCGGTGTGCTCGGTGTCATAGGTCCCAAGCGCATGGAGTACGCTCGCGTTATTCCGATTGTCGACGTCACCTCGAAATTACTCAGCGCAGCTCTCGATGGTCGAAAGCCCAGCTAGACTGTAGCAGTCACTAATTTTGTAATTTCTCATCGGCCTGCTTGGGCGGTACAGCTTTTTTGCCTGTGTAACCCTTGAACTCTGGGCCGTAGACGCCATAATTTGCGCATTAACGCTCACCATAGAATGGAATAAGAGGCATGACGTCGAAGAATCCGGACGAATCAACATCGTCGGACAACGCTCCAGAGGCCCGCTCCTCGAAAGAGCAAAGCCCCGAAACGATCGCCGAAGCTGCAATTAAATCCGCCAAAGCCAACGGCAGAGCCGCGGCTGACGCAGAGGACAGCCACCCGGCTTGGGCAAACGGTGGCGCTGATAACTCGTCAGCCGTTGACGCTGAAGCAAAGGCCAGTGTCGATGATACGAAGGGCAAAGATGCGGGTGACCAGTCAGATGAGCAAGGTAGCGCAGACGCTATCGACGCTGCCGCTGATCCATTGGGCTTTGATAATGCCCGGATGCCAGACTCGGATTCCGATGAAGAAGCCGTGGATCTGTCCGAAGAAGCGCCAGTACTCACTGCAGAGGAAAGCCTGCAACAGCAGCTGGCAGACGCCAACGCCAAGGCCGATGAGCACTGGAATCGGATTTTGCGAATGCAAGCGGATCTGGAGAACGAACGGAAACGCACACAAAAGCAAGTGGCCAACGCCCACAAATTTGCGATTGAGGGGTTTGTACAAGAGCTGTTGCCCATAAAAGACAGCCTCGAGATGGGTTTACAAGCCGCCAAGGCGGATGACGCGGATCTAACAAAAATCGTCGAAGGCTCTGAATTGACCCTCAAATTGTTGACCCAGGCGTTTGAAAAGAATCAGATTTCAGAGGTGGATCCCATGGATGAAAAATTTGATCCAAATGTGCATCAGGCCATGTCCATGCAGGAGAGCGAGGGTAACGAGCCCAATATCGTGATCGGTGTTATGCAGAAGGGATATACCTTGAACGATCGGCTCATCCGGCCGGCCCTGGTCACGGTCTCGAAATAGGTTTCGCGGCAAACTGCGCCGGATCAGCCCGTGGAATTTGTCATTAGTTTTTGAAAGGCTATTGAAAACGCGATCGTCAACCACACGTTTTTGTCAACTAATAGAGATGCCGCCAAGCGGGTCTTAACTTTTACTCAGTAATCAGAGCAGGTTTAGCAAAATGGGAACCATAATCGGTATCGACCTCGGCACGACGAATTCGTGTGTCGCAGTCATGGAAGGGGACAAGCCCCGAGTCATCGAGAACGCCGAAGGCGATCGCACCACCCCGTCTATTGTCGCGTTCAGTGACGATGACGAAGTCGTGGTTGGCCAGCCGGCGAAACGCCAGGCGGTCACGAACCCCAAAAACACGCTGTACGGCGTCAAGCGTCTGATTGGCCGTCGTTTCGATGAAGAAGCCGTTCAGAAAGATATCGAACTGGTGCCGTTCGATATCATCAAAGCCGACAATGGCGACGCCTGGGTAGAGGCTGCGGGCAAGAAAATGGCGCCGCCTGAAGTTGCCGCTCGTGTGCTCATGAAGATGAAAGCGACCGCGGAAGAATATCTGGGACAGGAAGTTAGCGAAGCGGTGATCACCGTTCCTGCGTATTTTAATGACTCGCAGCGTCAAGCAACCAAGGATGCGGGGCGCATTGCCGGTCTTGACGTCAAGCGCATCATCAACGAGCCTACTGCCGCCGCTCTTGCCTACGGCATGGACAAGCAGCGCGGTAGTAAGACTATAGCGGTCTACGACTTGGGTGGTGGTACGTTTGATATTTCGATCATAGAAATCGCAGAAGTAGACGGTGAGCATCAGTTCGAAGTGCTCTCAACCAACGGCGATACTTTTCTTGGTGGTGAAGATTTCGACAATCGTTTGATCGAGTACTTGGCCGATGAATTCAAGAAAGAATCAGGTATCGATCTGCACAGCGATCCATTAGCGTTGCAGCGCTTGAAGGAAGGTGCAGAAAAAGCCAAGATCGAATTGTCCAGCACGCAGCAAACCGATGTGAACCTGCCGTACATCACAGCCGATGCGTCAGGCCCTAAGCACTTGAACATCAAAGTCACCCGCGCAAAGCTTGAGTCACTGGTCGACGATCTGGTAGCCCGTACGATTGATCCGTGCAAAATGGCGCTGAAAGACGCGGGTATGACCGCGAGTGAAATCAACGATGTGATTATGGTCGGTGGCCAGACTCGCATGCCAAAGGTTCAGGAAACGGTTAAGGATTTCTTCGGTAAAGAGCCCCGTAAAGATGTGAACCCGGATGAAGCGGTCGCGGTTGGCGCTGCCATTCAAGGTGGCGTGCTTGGTGGTCAGGTGAAAGACGTGTTATTGCTCGACGTCACGCCTTTATCGCTCGGTATTGAGACACTCGGTGGGGTAATGACCAAGCTGATCGAGAAAAACACCACAATCCCGACCAAAGCTCAGCAGGTGTTTAGTACTGCCGACGACAACCAGTCAGCGGTTACTGTGCACGTCATGCAGGGTGAGCGCGAGATCGCCAACGGTAATAAGTCTCTGGGTCGATTTGACCTAGGAGATATACCGCCAGCGCCTCGCGGTGTGCCGCAGATTGAAGTGACCTTCGACATTGACGCGAATGGCATCATGAATGTATCGGCCAAAGACAAGGCCACCGGTAAGCAGCAGTCGATTGTCATCAAAGCCTCCAGTGGCTTATCTGACGACGAGATCGATCGCATGGTGCAGGATGCGGAAGAGCACGCAGCAGAAGACGCGAAGACGCGTGAGTTGATTGATGCGCGAAACAACGCAGAGCAATTGATCCACGCCACCGAGCGTTCCATGACAGATCTTGCGGATCAGATGGAACCGGGTGAGAAAGAAGAGATCGAGTCAAAGCTCGCGGCATTGAAAGAGGTCGCAACAGGCGATGATAAAGATGCTATCGAAGTCGCGGTAGTTACCTTGACCGAATCGACCTCGAAGCTCGCAGAGCGTGCATACTCCAAGCAGGGAGGGGAC
>CALFBL010000373.1 GCA_937951695.1 uncultured Granulosicoccaceae bacterium
GCAAGATGGCAAACTGTGCAGTGTTTGCGGCGAGGGCCTGAACATTAGCGCCCGAGCCTGCCGAGTTAACAGCGGTAAGGCTGAATTTTTCTTTGGGCAGTAGTTTGACCTTCGATAGAGTTGCGATGGCGGTGCCGACAGGGTGATAAGTACCACCAGTTGATGCCGTGTTTAAAACATAATCGACCTCCTCAGCCTGAACCATAGAGGCCGCGACTGTGAGTACTGCTGAACTAAATAGTGTGGATAACTTAACGAATTTCATTTTTACTCCAAGTGGTTAACCTATTCGAAACGACCCGAGTAGTCTCAATCGAATTAGAAGATTAATCAATGAGATCTATGTATTTGATATTTATATGAAAATTGCGATTGTTCGGTGATTGAGCCGATAGCCTAAACAAAAATTGGCAGAAAATTGCTTACTGTGAACACAGTTTTTGAACCGTTAAATACAATCAAAGAAATTGCCACCTCAGAGGTTACTTAACTCGCGTACCCGATAATTCCAACGTGACGAGCGCGCGATTGCACCTGTATAACAGCAAATATGATGAGATTTTTACAGGTGTTTAGAACTCACAGTCGTTCTGGTAGAAGGTAATCCTCAGAATATCCCACCGGGTCATCGGTGCCAGTCGCCCGTCACCGTTTCCCACAGAACGCAGCGAGCGGGTTTCCCACACGATGCTTCATGCAGCGTTTCACAGCACAGTAAGTGACTGGAATTGAACATAGTTAAGTCTTAGACTTAGTCGCTCAAGCTGACAATGCCATGACGAAACCGAGACTTCTTCGTGCGAAAGCAATAAATCCACTGCCTAAATGTGGTCTTAGTTTGCTGTACAGAGTTTTCCTGTGATACTTAGGAATGAAAAACACACGATATTTGTACTCCCACTTCGAGTGACTTATTGTTTGGACATGCATCTGGTTTCCCCGTTATCTGGTGTGCTTGAGCAGCTCACAAGATGTGAGTTTCCAGTTGGACTCCCGCAATTGCCAAACTATGGTGGCCTCCCCAGCACAACTGGGGGGGAGCCCCCGTTTCACTAAAGTTAATCTTCGCCGTGACGTTTGATACCCAGTCGTTGCATTTTGTCGTTGAGCGTGCGGCGATTAATTTTAAGATCATCAATGACATCGCTAACTCGACCGCCATGGGTACGTAGGCTAACTTCAATTACATGTTTTTCATAGGCGAGCACCCTATCTTTGAAGCACGCATCATCTCCGGGACTGCCATAAGAAAATCCTTTAGACCTGGGAATGCCGCCATAGCGATTATGTATTTCCAAGAGAATTTCCAGTAGGAATTTTGGCTCAACAGGTTTTTCCAAAAAATCCACTGCACCTAGACGTATAGCTCGAACGACGTCGGGGACATTTGCAAAGCCTGAAAAAAATATTATCGGCGTCAGTGGGCGTGACAAGCGCACAAGTCTGGCGAACTCCAAGCCATCGCATTCTGGCATTTTAAGATCAGTTACGATGACGTCGACAGATTTCGAATTAATCCGATCCAACGCTGCTAGTGCCGAATTGGAAATCATGGTATTGATATTGTTCAGCCTTAAGTAGCGCGCATTTGCCGCCAGTACATCCTGATCATCATCAATAACTAGCACAGTAAATTCAGTTTGTGGATTTTTTTCGCTCATAAAGTGTTAGGAATTGGTTTGATCGTATTGTAATGGCAGTATCAATGAAAAAGCGCTGGTATTATTTTTTCTCACGTAAGTTAGAGCGCCTCGATGGGCTTCTGCGATCTGATTAGATATCGTTAACCCAAGACCAAGCCCTTGATGATTGGCTTTTTCGGAGGTAAAAGGCTCGAATAGTGTATCCGCTATGTGTGCAGGCACACCTGCACCATTATCCGATACCGTTATATTGACGTAGTGTGTTGATTGGTTTTTCTCGGACAGCAATCGGGTTATCGTAGCATCAGTCATTAGAGATAGCACTTCTGTAGTGCTTGAAGGGTGAGTTAGGTTCAAGGTGATTACTGGGTTTGGAACCTGTATTACTGCATCAATCGCGTTATATATAAGATTTAACAATGCTTGTTGTAGCAATACGTGATTTCCAAAAATTGAAGTAGACCTTTCGTATGTCTCAACTACAAGGTGTTGGGACATCAATGGCCGCTCTAGTTCTATAGTACTGATCGAATCGCTTATCAGATTGTTAAGATTAACCGTTTCTAGATTTATTGTGTTACTGCGAGCGTAGTTACGCAAGCTAGTGATAACGCGTGTAATACGTTTTGTAGTACGGTCACTTTCGATGATTGTTTGTTCAATTTCGTCGATATTTTTCTTCGGCTCACGTATGAGCTGACGCAGCGAAGCTAGATTCATCCTTAGTGTCGTCAGTGGCTGATTGATTTCGTGATTAATCGCAGCAGACATTCTTCCCAAAAATACGTAGTTTGACTCTGATATGAGTACATCCTGAGCTTGCTCTAACTCTAAAGTTCGTTCTCGAACTTTTTCTTCTAACTCACGCGAATGTTTTTGTTCGTAGGAAACTAAACGGCGTTGTTGTTTATATGTGCGATATAGTAGCCATAGTGTTAACAAGCTAATAAACGCGATGACTGCTTTCGCCATCGTGCTTTTATGTAGAGCCAACTTAGGTGAGAACGTCATGAGCTGCCAGGGCTCTGTGCTTAGCGGCTTACTGTGTCGTATATATCGCGAAAATATACTTTCATTGTCTTTGAAATTTCTTGGTGGAATAATATAGCGACGCTCAGATTGTATTGCAGTGGATTCTTGTACTGAAACAGTACGCGTAGGCTTGTAGAGAAAATTCTCGTTAGTTGTAAGTATTATTACTCCGTACTCGTCAACCACCGCTGAGTCGTGAGCGAGAGATTTCCAAGTGTCAACCGGCGCTGTCAATGCCATTTTCGCGACAACCACACCAGCCACTTCACTTTCCTGAAAAACCGGCTCAGCGATAAAGTAGCCGGGAATACCAGTAGTTGCACCGACAGCAAAATATGTCGCCTTTACACCTCTCATAGCGTTGACAAAATAGGGCCTAAACGCGTAGTTTTTATCGATAAAACTAATTTCATCATTCCAGTTGCTAGACGCAATGGTATTGCCTTCCTTGTCGAGTAAGAAAGCGAAGTCTAATCCGCTTTCCCGCTGTATTTTTCTCAGGCGCTGATTAGCCAGCTGAATATTCGTTGATGACTTATCTGCAATGCAATTGACTATATAAGAGTCATCAGACAGTAGTTTGGGTATAAACGACAGCTGTTCAAAACGCTGATCAAGCTCGGAGACTTGAGCTGACATAGAAAGGCTTTTGGCGTTTTCATCGCCATAAATATGATAGGAGTATATTGCTGTATAGATCGTCAAAAAATATGCTATAACAACGAAAAAAACTAAGCGCGGTTTAAGATTCATAGTATTGTAATTTACACTTGTCTTCAAGACCTTGCGCTGACGATCTTGCCTGTACTTTGCTACTGGTTCGCCACGGGACACTTAGGTTTTCGGGAAGAAAATCAGAGAAACTTGGTGAAAATTCTTGCATGATAATCATTCGAAAGTGACCCTGTTCCAGCAACTGTTCCTCCGCCACGGGCAACAGCGCAGCTAGCAGATCCTGAGAGTCTGCTTCACCCTCCCCCATTCTCATATCTTAGCTCACCCTTGCTCCTGACTAACATCATCGGTGTGCGCACCAGCGTGAATGAAATCCGCGTATAGGTAGCTCACTGCTCAGGCTCAAGACCAACCCCCACCCCACTGAGGCGTTTCAGCTTTTTCCAGTGGTGATCGATATAACCATCACTGGTTAAGTCACCACCGAAGTCACCTGAGTTACGCATATGAAACGCGATCAACCAGATATGGCGCAGCAGGATGAACGTATCGAGCAGCTGAATATCGGCCTTCTTAATGGGTCGGACCGATTCGTAACCTTGTGTAAAAGCTGCCCAGCGAACCGGCCCTTTCTCGCCTCCTATCGAGCCCCATTTAAACGTTGCCAGATCAAATACGCGAAAACCAAATCCACATTCTTCAAAATCAAAGTGTGTCAGCACGCCATCGTGTAAATGCGCATTACCCCCGTGCACATCTCCATGACAAAATCCGTAATCCATATAATCCACGCCTACTCGCTCAATGGCATTACGCGATGTGTCGATACAGTGTATCAAAAACGCCAGATCCTCTGGCCGGTGCGACACATGGGGTTCAATCTGTTTGAATACGGTCTCGGTGAACATTTCAAGATCAAGCTCTTCTCTGTTATGAGCAGTTTTAAACCCGTCAGATACCGTATGAAGCTGTGCCACTGATTCGCCCGTCAATCGATAATCATCTTCTGATTCGTAATCGGGCATGTCACCATGGGCAAACGCTGACACCAATACAAAGCGAACGCCTTCCGGAGCTGATATTTCCGTTATGTAGCCACCGGATTTACGCGCAATCGGAAAAGCAACCGGAAATCCCTTCGCGTGCAAATAATTTAACGCGTCTACTTCAAAATCTATTGCTTCACGTGTGTTGTTGTCCGTACGGTAGACCCGCAAAGAATATCGCGCGTTGCTGCACCGGACAACATACGTGTCGGTGGACCCACGCTCCCAGAACAGACACTCGATGGGTTCATCGATACAGTAGTCTGGAATGATCTTGGTCAGCAACTCATCAGAACTGATGGTCGAATACGTGCATTGAAGCTCCAGTGGCGCCAGCATAGTGCGAATCCTTTTATCAGTTTTTCAACCACCGAGTTACTTTCGATTGCTTGTCAGGTCAGGTACTCACGATTCGATTGCTCTTACAGCATCAGTTTGCGCAACATCCCTTCACGATTCTGAATAAAGCTCTTGGTCACCTGATAATGCTCTGTGTCTTCATAATCAGTTTTGGTCATACCATCTTCACCCAGAACGAGAATGAGGGCATCGGGGTATGCCATGATAATCGGAGAATGTGTGGCAATGATAAATTGACAACGCTGATTGATTAATTCGTGCATACGGCTAATAAACGACATTTGTCGTGAAGGTGATAAAGCAGCCTCTGGTTCGTCGAGTATATATAGCGATTCTTTCGAGAATCGATTCATCAATAATGCAAAGAAGGATTCGCCGTGAGACTGCTCATGTAACGATTTACCCCCATAGGAGTCGATAATAGGCGGCCCGTAACTGGGTTCGCGATCCAACACTTCAATTTCAGTCGCGACGTTGAAAAAACTCTCAGCCCTTAAAAAGTAGCCACCTTTTGGCTTTTTAATTCCTCGCGAACAACGAATGTATTGTTCAAGGATCGAGTGCGACTCACGAGTACTGAAACCAAAGTTCTTTGAACCTCCTTCCGGGTTGAACCCATTCGCCACTGCAATGGCCTCTAGCAGAGTCGATTTACCCGAACCATTTTCTCCGACAAAAAACGTGACTTTGGGATGCAACATTAACCTATCCAGACTTCGCACAGCCTTTAACGAAAACGGGTATTTTGAAAAGTCGTCGATTTTGTCTTTCTTTAGAAAGATTTCTATTAAATATTGCTCGGATAACATGGTGGTCTATTAAGATCTCAACTCAACCCCAACGAGGCAATTCACGTAGAGCCTGTGCAAACTCCTCCACTCCGACCACGCGCCTGGCGTGCATACCCGCATTCAACGCTGCATCCACATTCAACTGATTGTCATCGAAGAAGAAAATGTGCCTGGCAGCCACATCCATTTGTCGCGATACAAAGTCAAACGCTTCAGGATCGGGCTTCACCATCCCCATCAGGTGAGACGCAAAATGGTGATCAAACGCCACGTCGAGTTTCATCTCGTATAGCTTTCGCGGCCAATGCAACACATTGGAATTGGAAAAGCACGCTGTGGTGTAATGTTGTTTCGCTGTGGCCAGTAAATCGTGCGCACCGGCATATACGCCTTCTGGAAGAAGGGTAAAGTGCGCTAAAAATTCTTCCGGACCCACCCGTAAGTTGAGCTCATCAACAACCTGTTGTGAAAACTCGTCGGGCCCTATCGTTCCAGATTCGAACAATCGCGGGGCATCACTGGTTAACCAGATTTTCCAGACCTCTTCAAGCGTGAGTGGCTTGGCGAACCACTCCAGTGCAATCGGGGTGCCTCGCAGCTTGATAATCACCCCACCCAAATCGAATAACAGGTGGGTTATTGATCTATTCATGCTATCTGTAGTTGGACGATGGCTTTAATCGCACTTCGCCACAGCCTTTTTCGTTTCTCTGGCCGTGGCCGCTTGTTTTGATTCTGTCATCAACACAACACCGCACTCCTTACACTTTTGCCCAAATGTACACACTACGGAGGGCTGAAGCAAATTACCCCATTCACCCTTTGTAACAATCTGCCCAACGGTCAGGAATTTGACTGAAGCGGAGGATTTTCACGGCACTAATAGCCGCGGTCGGCTTTACCTTTACGGTGGCTTGGAGCCGCTTTTTTAGGCGGCTTAGCGCGTATAGTCTTAACCGCGTATGGGTTATCCGCATCTCGAAATTCTATGCGTAATGGCGTGCCGAATAAATGCAGCGACTTCATGAATTGGTTGATTAGAAACCTCTGGTACGCCATCGGTGTTTTCGAGGCCTGGGTGCCGTGCACGACGATGATCGGGGGATTCATACCGCCTTGGTGCGCGTAACGCAGCTTGATGCGTCGACCCGCTTTCATCGGCGGCTGGTGTTGCTGCACTGCCACTTCCAATAAACGGGTAAGCCTGGGCGTTTGAAATTTTGCAAACGCAGACCCGTAAGCACGGTTCACTGATTTAAACAGGTCATTAACCCCTGACCCTTTTAACGCGCTGATAAAGTGTATTTTGGTGAATTTTAAAAATTCAACCCGTCGCTCCAACACCGACTTTACGCTTTCGCGCTCTTCAGTAGTTAACCTATCCCATTTATTGACCGCCACCACCAACGCGCGTCCCTTCTCGATGATGTGCCCCAGTAGGTGCAAGTCATGTTCAGTCACACCGTCGGAAGCGTCCAGCAGCATGACACACACGTTACTGTCTTCTATCGCCTGCAAGGTTTTTATGATGCTGAACTTCTCGATCGTCTCGCTGACTTTGCCGCGTCGACGCACGCCTGCAGTGTCCACCAGCGTATATTCTTTTCCACCCTGAGAAAAAGGTACGTGAACTGAATCCCGGGTAGTGCCGGGTTGATCGTAAGCGATCACGCGATCGTTGCCAACAAGGCGATTGATCAGTGTCGACTTACCGACATTAGGTCGGCCTACGAACGCGATGCGCAATTCACCAGACGCAATATCGCGATCAACGAATGAATCTGAATCAGTACCCACGTCAGCATCTGCACCATCGCTTTTCTCAAGTGCTTTCAACGCCTCGGCGTATTCGGCCTGCTTACGACGTTCCTTGCGCGACCCACGCGCTACTTCGTCGGCCACCTCTACACCCAGTAAGCTGGCAGCTGCACTCATTAAAGTGCCCAACCCCCGGTTGTGAGACGCCGCAATACTTGCCATATTCTCAAAACCCAAGGCATAGAAATCCAGCTGCGCCTGCTCTTCACCAATCCCGTCGGTCTTGTTCACGCACAACAACACCGGCTTGGCCATACGACGAAGCACGTCAGCGATGTCCTCATCCACCGAGGTTGAACCGTCACGGCCATCGACAATGAACACCACCAGATCGGCCTCGAGCACCGCTTGCAGAGTCTGGTCTGCCATGGCAGCGTCCAGCGTTTCTGGCTCTCCGGACAAACCGCCGGTATCGATCACCAAATACTCAAAGCCACCGACGCGCCCATCACCGTACTGGCGATCGCGTGTCAGGCCTGGAAAGTTTGCCACCAACGCATCCCGTGTTTTGGTCAGCTTATTAAAAAGGGTGGATTTTCCGACATTGGGTCGGCCTACAAGAGCAATTACCGGTTTCAGTGGAGTAACTCAACGCAGCCGAACTGCGGCAACGGCCCCGCTCGATGATTGAACGTAGGTGAGATTTTCAGCCTGCTTAGGTGGTGCATGAATCGCTCTTTTGCCCACCCTGCCACGGCCAGTCAATTCCCCGGTACGAGCGTCGAGCAAATGCAGATAGCCTTCATAATCGCCCACCATGAGGGTGTCGCTACTGACCGCAACCGGGCGGGTCAGCTGTCGACCGCGTAGCGCGTCTTGTTGCCAACCGATTTGTCCCGTGGCCTTATCCACCTCGACAACCGAATCTTCTTCGTTGATCACGTAGAGCTTTGCATCCCCCAACATCAAGCCAGCGGTTGAGGACATCGGCGTCGACCACACAATGTTGCCCTTGCCCGGTTCTATGCGAACAATGCGACCGCGGTAGGAGGATAAATAAATCGCCTCGTCGTCGATTCCGATGTTGCCGTCGATATCCACCAGACGCTCGATTTCAGAGCGACCACTGGGCACGCTCACAATCGATTCCCAGATCACACGACCGGTATCCAGCGCCATCGCGATCACGCGCCCATCATCCAACCCGACCAGTAATCCCCCGTCAACCAGCACCGGTTGGCTGTAGCCGTTCAGTGTCAACGTCGGTGGGGTAAATGAGCTTGACCAGCGCTCCTCACCCGTGTCGGGTTCGAGCGTAACAATTCGACCGTCGGCGCTGCGAATCACCACAGCCCCAAATCCGACCGACGCCGGCACCAAGACTTCAGACGAAGCCTTCTGCGTCCACAGCTGCTCGCCATCCATTGCATTCAAGGCGATGACGGTACCGTCTTCAGAACTGACGTACACCTGAGTGTCATCGCCTGCCACCCCTGCCCCCAAAGTCATGTCTAAGTCGTTGGTCCATTCGACCTTCCCGGTGACTCGGTCGAGGCGTCGAACAACCCCTTTGCGCGAGGCCAGATAGATGCCTTCGCCCTGAACCAAAGGTTCAAGTTTGCTGCGACCCGTCGCGTAACCAGAGCGTCGCCACTCTGACTTCAATGCCGCGG